>NNSL01000400.1 GCA_003123965.1 Balneolaceae bacterium SMO_bin1 | reverse complement strand
GGAATTTTACGGTCAATTTTAATCAAATGAAGACCGAAAGTGTTTTCGGAAAGGCTATTATAAAAGTTCCCATTTTGATGATGGTATGAGAAAGCAATCTATCAACACGTATATTTTTTAGTTATGTAAAAATTGGTAGTGTCCCATTTTGGAGCGACCAAAAACGGGACGAATAAGTCGCAAACTGGCAGAGATTACTTGGTTGTTATTTTATTAATTTTTTGAATGAGCAAAAAAGTAATCAAAAAACTCACCGGCTGAAGATTCTTCGTTTCTATGCTTCTTCAGGTTTCGGCAAAGAATTTGAACTTGTTCCAAAAAACCGCGGAACTTCAAACAGCAAATTCTTTGTGATCCTCAACCTTCATCCGCATAATCAAATACCTCACAATCCTTAGGCCGGGTGTGAAATTCCTAATTCTTCATTTTTCATTCTTAATTCTGTCTCTCCGGGACAAGAATTACCTTACCAATATTTTTCCGCTCTTCGATGTACCGGTGGGCTTCGCCGGCTTCTTCGAAACTAAAGGTGGTATCAACGTGCGGGTTGATCCATCCCTCTTCCACGCCGTCCAAAATGCTGGTCGTCCATTGAGCGGCTTTATCGGGTTCGTGCCACAGGTGACCCAGGTTCACCCCGAACACGCCATGGTTTTTGTTCATCAATGGAATGGGATGAAAGAACGGCATCTGCAGCGCAGATTTAGCCATATTCCAGTAACCTTTGAGCCCGCCTTTGGGGCCGCTGCTGGCCGTGGACATACCGAACATGCCCAGCCGGCCGGTGGATCGCAGGGCTTTATACGCTTTTTTCGTTTCCTTGCCACCCAGCGGATCGGTAATCAGATCAACGCCTTTTCCGTCGGTAAGTTCCATGAGCACGTCATACCAGTCGTTGTTGCGGTAGTCGATGGTGTTATGCAGTCCGCGCTCATTCAAAAAACTCGTGCTTGCGTTTGCTGGCCGTGCCGTAGGTAGTGGCCCCGATGTGCTGCGCAATATCCAGCGCGGCAATGCCCACACCGCCGCCTACGTTTTGGATCAACACCGATTCATGCTTCTTGAGTCCACCCATGCTTACCAGCAGCACCCAGGCGGTAAGGTAGTTGACGGGAATGGCGGCGGCCTGTTCCCAGCTCAGCCGCTCCGGTTTTTCGTAAACCTGCCGCTCTTTTACCTGCACTTGCTCGGCCTGCCCCTTGAAGCGGCACATAGCAATTACCTCTTTGCCAATCCACTTACGGTCTATTTCATCACCCACAGAGTCCACAATCCCGGATACTTCGTAGCCCATCACACAGGGCTTGTCGGGGCCGTCGGGATATTGGCCTTTGCGAGCTAAAAGATCGGCAAAATTGATACCAGAGGCTTTTACGTTGATGACGAGCTCATCGGGCTTGGGTACAAGATCGGGCACTTCTTGCACTTCAAGTACATCGTATCCTCCGTTTGCGGTGTTTACAATTTGTCGCATGGTTTGTAACTGGTTGTTAGTTGATGGTGGTCAGTTAAACAGCAAACAGCATCGGTGCCGTCAGGGTTTCAGGTTATAAAAAGAGTAATTCTTTAATCATTACTTTATCCATTAAGGTTGGTGTGTACCTTTTGGCTTGATCCAAAAGGCACGAAAAGATCAAGAAAAAGACAGGCTCATTCGGCTGTTAAAGGTTTTCATCTTAAGCCAAATTATTAATCAGCCTTATTCGAGAAACTTCTTTTTCGATTTACCCCTTTGCATTTTTGAGTATTGATGAAGCAAGGAGTATAAAGCGGTGCCAGATGTATATTTATTTTCCCGAGCTCTGGGTTATGAAGCCGGTGAATAGTAAAGCGAGCAACGAGGAGGATAAAGAATTGGATGTTTGAATAGCAACTGATCAAGCCCCGGGAGATTCAGGTACAAAGGAGACCGGATCAAAGCCGTAAAATTCTACGAGGTGACGGTATAGCACTGAATACTGTTGCTGCAGGGCTGCGGGTTGCTGTAGAAAACATTCGGTGACGACTGCAAAGCACTCAGCAGGGTTTGTAGCTCCATAAAGATCCAAAAGATCGTGTTGCCCCCGATGGGCTTTTTGGCGCAGCGTGCGGTAGGTGCGTGCCAGTTCAATGGTCCATTCGTCGTCCTGCTGGGTGTGTCCGTCGGGCTCTATGCCGGCCGAAAGTCCGTATTGATAGTCGAGTTGATGAGCAAATTCATGATAGATCAAATTGTTGCCGCTCCAGGCTTCTTGCAGGTCTTTGCGTATGTCATTCCACGAAAGCACGATATTGCCGGGATTCCACGATTCTCCCGATCGCGACTCCCACCCTTCGGTAACCACACCGCCGGTATCAACCTC
>NNSL01000389.1 GCA_003123965.1 Balneolaceae bacterium SMO_bin1 | reverse complement strand
GCTACACGGCTCTTTACCAGTCTACTGTTTCTTATTTCCCGCGGACTCGGCCTGGGTATCATCATCGCCGCGCCATCGTACGTACTGGCGCTGCTACTTGATCTTCCGCTCTCGCAAACCATCCTGATTATCGGTATCACGGCCACGCTCTACACCATGGTGGGCGGCATCGGCGGGGTGATCCGCACCGACGTAAAACAGATGATCGTGATGATGGGTGCGCTCGTCTTCTGTTTTTTCTGGATCCAGTACCAGCTTCCCGATGGCGTAAGTTTCGGCGATTCGCTCTACCTCGCGGGCACGCTGGGCAAGCTCGATGCGCTCGATATCAGCTTCGACATCAGCGAAAAGTACAATATCTGGACCGGCGTTTTTGCTGCGCTTTTTTTGATGCTCTCCTACTTCGGCACCGACCAGAGCCAGGTGCAGCGCTACCTTACTGCCAAATCGTTAAATGATGCCCGCAAGTCGCTGCTGCTCACCGCATACGCCAAAGTGCCGATGCAGTTTTTTATCCTGCTGCTGGGGGTAATGCTCTACGTGTTCTATATTTTCGGTCCGGCGCCCATGACCTTCCGCTCGGTTGAGCCGACTGCCCAGCAGAAACAAGAGATGGTGGCCGGCCAGGAGCTGCAGCGGCAGTACGAAGCCGCTTATTCCGAGCGTAAGCAACGAGCAAAGGCACTGCTTCAAAACAAAACCCAGCAAAACGCTGAGGCCTTTCGCCAAGCAGATCAAAACCTGGTGGAAACACGGCAGGCCGAGCTGCGCCGACAGGAGCGCATCACCGACGCCGACCGTAACGACACCAACTACATTCTGCCGCACTTTATCCTTAACGAAATTCCCATCGGCATCATCGGGCTGATTGTGGCCGGCATCTTTGCCGCGGCGCTCTCCAGCGTGGACAGCGAGCTCAATTCGCTCTCTACTGTGTTCATCGTGGATTGGTATAAACGGCTCGACTCCAAAGACCGCAGCCGAACGTGGTACCTGCGCTCGTCGCGTATTACCACCGTATTCTGGGGACTGCTCGCCACGCTGGCCGCGCTCGCACTGGGCGAAACGCGCTCCATCATTGAGCTGGTGAACCAGATCGGCAGTTATTTTTACGGCTCTATTCTGGGCGTATTTATTCTGCTGCTGTGGGTCAAACGGGCCAATGGTGTTGGGGCGCTGACTGGCCTCATTTGTGGCATGAGCACCGTCTTTTTCTTCGACCGCATTTTTGACAATCCCGCCACAGGCAACTGGCAGCTTGTGATGCCGTGGAACACTGCACCCGAAGGCTTCGAGAAAACGATTGAGTACCTCTGGCTCAATCCCATCGGCACCTTTACCGTAGTGATTGTGGGCGTTTTGTTAAGCCAGCTTTGGAGTCGCCTAAAATAAAAAACGGCAGGCCTCCGAATCCCTTCTCTCAGTAAGAGAAAAGATGGAGCCAGCCGTTCTTCTGTCTTTTTGCCTCGCTTCAGATTGTTCTATTCATCCATTTCAATGGGCGAATAGTTATCCTTGAAATAGGTGATCTCGGCCGCTTCCACTTCTTTGCGGTACTCCACCCATTCATCGCGGAAGAACGCATTCAATCTATCCAGTCCCTCTTCCAGAAAATTCGCGGCCCTGCTCCATGAGCATACGCTCGGTTTGGCCGGGAGCCTCATAGGTGGATGAAACGTAGCTGTAAACTTCAAAAAGCTCCGACTGAATGGTTCGGGAGGTGTCCTGCGGTTCGCCCTGTTCGCGGCCGCCCCACTGACGGGAGAAGAACGAATCCATTTCATTCAGGGTATCCTGCATGGCCTTGGTGCGTTCCATCAGGTCGGCAATGGCTTCGGATTCGCTTTCATCAGCCTGCAGGGTTTCGGTGATGCTTTGAAGCGTTTCCTCGGCATTTTCAATTCGGTTGGTTGCCTCACTGAAGGTAGCAGAAAGCTGCTCCATTTCCTTGAGCATGGCACGACGAGATTGCAGGTCAGCCATGTTAAACGGTATACGCGGATCAAACTTCACTTCAACCGAGGTGCTGTCGGAATAATCGCCGTACGAAAAGTGCAGCGTGTAGGTCCCGGGCAGCAGTTCTACCCCGCCGGGCATGGCTTCACCAGCCTCCAGAGGCTCAGCATTGGGCGGACGCACGCCGTCTTCTTCCATTTCCCACCCCATGCGATTCAGTCCATCTTGGCCCGGCTCTTCATAGAACGTACGAACAACTTCTCCATCGCTGTTTGCAACTTCTACTTTTAGATAAATTTCCTCGTCTTCCCGCTCCTCACGGATTTTTTCCAATTCCTCCATATTTACGGAGTAGCTAATTTGCGGATCATCGTCGATATTAT
>NNSL01000378.1 GCA_003123965.1 Balneolaceae bacterium SMO_bin1 | reverse complement strand
TTTTTGCTCTTCCTGTTCGAAGCGCTGCTGGGCAAAATTCTTAACTTCGTTCATGGCTTTGCCCACTTTGCCGCGATCTTCTTTAGGCACGCTGCCAATATTACTGAACATAGCCTGAATTTTTCCTTTTCGTGAAAGGAATTCAAGGCGAAATGCCTCCAGTTCTTTTTCACTGGAAATGGGGTAGTTCTGAATTTCCTTTTTCAAATCTTCAATATCAGATAGCATGCAAAAATTGAGTCAATTGTGAATAAAAGAGATCGTGCTCAGAGTGGCACAGTAGGATGGAAACTATTTAAATAAGGCGTGTCATTCAATAAAAAAACCGACCCTGAAAATCAGAGCCGGTTTGAATATCAAAAGAGAAATCACTACTTCGTTTTTTCAACAATAGCAGTAAACGTCTCCGGATCATTAACCGCAAGATCCGCTAAAACCTTACGATTTAATTCAATATTGTTCTTTTTGAGTGCTCCCATCAGCCGGGAATAGGTGGTACCGTTTTGACGGGCAGCAGCATTTATACGCATGATCCAGAGTTTGCGGAACTCACGCTTGCGAACTTTACGGTCGCGATACTGATACTGCATCGCTTTCTCAACCGCGTTCTTCGCAATTGTATAAACATTTTTTCTTCTGCCCCAGTAACCTTTCGCCTTATCGAGAATCTTACGGCGACGGCGACGGGAAGCCACCTTATTTCTTGAACGTGGCATTTTGTCTGATGTTTAAAAGTTTATGTTATGATTTGTACGGCAGCATCTGCTTTACAGACTTTTCATCGGCCTTGTCAACCAATGTAGCCTTGCCAAGCTGACGCTTGCGCTTATTTGATTTCTTGGTAAGAATGTGACGCTTACCCGCTTTTTTACGTTTAATTTTACCTTTTCCGGTAACTTTAAACCGTTTTTTAGCGCTACTGTTTGATTTCATCTTTGGCATAATAAAACACCTGTAGAATTTCTTGGAATTAACGGTTGGGAAAATACGAATAATACGCTTCAGATTAAAACTGAAGTGTAATTATTTATTTGCCCGTTTCGATGAGCGTATAATATTAGCCTTTACCGGTAGGAGACAGCATCATAATTCATGCGGCGGCCTTCCATATTGGGCTTCGTTTCAATTTCGCTGATGTCGCTGAGTTCTTCAGCCAGATCCATCAATAGTTCTTTTCCACGATCGGTGTAGAGCATGTCCCGGCCGCGAAACTGAACTGTAGCCTTTACCTTGTCACCATCTTCGAGAAATCCACGTGCATGGCGCGTTTTAAACTCAAGATCGTGGTCATCGGTATTAGGACGGAAGCGCAGCTCCTTTACCTGTACTGTATGCTGCTTTTTCTTGGCTTCTTTTTCCTTTTTCTTTTTTTCATACATGTATTTGCCGAAATCCATGATCTTGCAGACCGGCGGACGTGCTTTCGGCGCCACTTCAACCAAGTCAAGGTCGTAACGCGAAGCAATTTCAAGGGCCCGGTCAATAGGCACAATTTCATGTTCCTTTTCGACTTCTTCGGGATGCACTACCCGAACTTTCGAGGAACGAATTTCCTCGTTCACATTTGGTCGATCAGAATCTCTTCGTGGTCGTTGACTTCTTCTTGCGATAGTTACCTCGTATTAATTTTTGTTAGTGTGTTTAGGTAATTCCTTTTCATTAATCTCTGTAGTGAGATTAGAAATAAATTCAGTAAAATCAAAGGTTCCAATATCACCTTCTTTATGTCGGCGAACCGACACAGTGTTGTCAGCTATTTCGTTATCACCAACTATTAACATATAAGGTATCTTGCTCGTTTCAGCATTTCTTATTTTTGCCCCAATTTGATCGTCGCTGTGATCGACAGATACCCGCACATCATATTTCTTTAATTCATCAGCGAGTTTAAATGCGTAGGAATTATGGTCCTCGGCTATGGGTATGATACTGACTTGCGTTGGGGCCAGCCAAACAGGGAAATCACCGGCAAAATGTTCAATCAAAATGCTCATGAAACGCTCCATTGAACCAAAGGGCGCTCGGTGTATAATTACCGGGCGATGTTTCTCATTATCTGAACCGATGTAGGTGAGATCAAACCGTTCTGGCATTACATAATCAACCTGTACAGTACCCAGCTGCCATTTTCGGCCGATGGCATCGCGAATGATAAAGTCGATTTTAGGGCCGTAAAAACTGGCTTCGCCGCGTGCAATAGTGTAATCTAAATTAACCTCATCGGCTACTTCTTTGATCTCTTGTTCTGCTCTATCCCAGAATTCCGTTTTACCGCCGTACTTTTCGTCGTTATCGTCGCGGAATGAGAGCCGGATATCAACGGGCATATCAAAAGTGCCAAAAACCAGTTCCGTGAGATCAATAC
>NNSL01000367.1 GCA_003123965.1 Balneolaceae bacterium SMO_bin1 | reverse complement strand
CGAGACTAAAGTATTATGACTGAAAATCAACCAACAACTGAAGTAAATAACAATCCCTACAAACCCAGTTCTCCGGCCTCTAAGCTGGATTTTGAATCGGTTTGGGAGTACGCCGATGCACCGCAAAGTGCTGATTCCATTGAACTAAAAGATCAATACGATCTTTTTATCGGCGGTGAGTTTGTAAAGCCTGATAGCGGCAATTATTTCGATTCTATCAACCCTGCAAACGAACAGAAGCTCTCCTCTATCGCCGAAGCGAACCAAGAGGATATTGATAAAGCAGTACAAGCTGCTCGTAACGCACACAATGGACCATGGTCCTCTATTTCGGCAAAGGAACGGGGTAAATATGTATTTCGCCTGGCACGGTTGATTCAGGAACGAGCCCGAGAATTTGCCATCATTGAATCAATGGACGGCGGTAAGCCGATTCGTGAATCACGTGATGTGGATATTCCGCTCGCAGCAGCCCACTTTTTCTATTATGCCGGCTGGGCTGATAAGCTCAATTATGCATTTCCAAATCGTGAAGTTGAATCCTCTGGGCGTTGCCGGGCAGATTATCCCCTGGAACTTTCCGCTGCTTATGCTGGCCTGGAAAATTGCACCAGCACTGGCTACAGGCAATACGGTTGTACTTAAACCAGCTGAAACCACCTCACTAACAGCCCTTAAATTTGCCGAACTCTGCCAGGATGCCGGCCTGCCGGATGGCGTTGTTAACATTGTTACCGGAGCCGGCGAAACGGGCGCGGCCATTGTTGATCACCCTAACATTGACAAAATTGCATTTACCGGCTCAACCGAAGTGGGCAAAAAAATTATGCAATCACTTGCTGGAACCGAGAAGAAATATACGCTGGAGCTCGGCGGAAAAGGTCCAAATATTATTTTTGAGGATGCCCCCATTGATCAGGCCGTTGAAGGCATCGTGAATGCAATTTTCTTCAATCAAGGCCACGTTTGCTGTGCCGGCTCGCGTTTACTTGTGCAAGAAGGAATAGCTGATAAAGTGATTCAAAAACTTCGTGATCGCATGGAAACACTTATTGTTGGCGATCCTTTGGATAAGAACACCGATATCGGTGCAATTAACTCTGAGCAGCAGTTTAAAAAAATAAATGAGTATCTGGAGGTGGGTGTAAATGAAGGTGCTGATATTTATCAAAGCTCCTGCACCCTTCCAGAAAATGGCTATTTTTGCAAGCCGACGCTCTTTACCAATGTGGCCCAATCGAGCAAAGTTGTACAGGAAGAAATATTTGGACCGGTACTAACGGTTCAGACTTTCCGCACCGCAGATGAAGGCATCGAAAAAGCCAATAATACGCCTTATGGATTAGCGGGTGGAGTTTGGACAGACAAAGGGTCTAAAATCTTCAAAACCGGACAGAATATCCGGAATGGAGTTGTATGGTCAAACACATACAACCAGTTTGATCCAACCTCTCCCTTTGGCGGTTACAAAGAGAGTGGTGTTGGCCGCGAAGGGGGCTTGCACGGACTTGAGCCCTATGTAAAACTGCAATAAAGAATTATCAAAAGTATTCAGGAATTTTATCATTATGCCAGACAGAATTAACGTTTTAAAGACCTATAAAACCTACGTTGGTGGCAACTTTCCCCGAACCGAATCGGGACGGTACTACAAAGTTTATGATGCTAATGATGAGGTACTGGCCAATGCCTGCCAATGCTCACGCAAAGATTTGCGCGACGCTGTGGTAGCCGCTCGTAACGCGCAGCCAGGCTGGGCCAAAAGAAGTGCATACAATCGCGGGCAGATTCTGTATCGCATTGCCGAAATGCTGGAAGGGCGTAAAGCGCAATTCATTGATGAGATGAAAACTATGGGCATCCATCACCAAACAGCCCGTAAGGAGGTGGAAGAATCTATTGACCGACTTATTTACTATGCTGGCTGGTCCGATAAATATCAGCAGGTATTTGGCAGTATTAATCCTGTTGCGAGCGATCATTTCAATTTTAGCATGCCCGAGCCCACCGGTGTTGTTAATATTCTGGCCCCGGAAGAGAGCCCTATGCTCGGGCTTATCTCTGTAATTGCTCCGGTAATTGTAGGCGGCAATACTTGCAATGTGTTGGCTTCCAACAAATACCCGCTTTGCGCCATTAGTTTTGCCGAAGTATTGGAAACTTCTGATGTACCTGGCGGCGTGATTAATATTTTGACGGGCTTTAAAGATGAACTTATCGAACACATGACTTCCCACATGGACGTCAACGCTTTTTTCTTCACGGACCCAGCGGTGAACGAAGAATATCGGAAACAAATTGATACCAATGCGGCTTTAAATATAAAACGGATTATTCACGAGCCCGTGCAAAGATTGGGCTGAATATGAAGAAAACCCGT
>NNSL01000356.1 GCA_003123965.1 Balneolaceae bacterium SMO_bin1 | reverse complement strand
AAACGCCCGAAGCGTTGCTAAAGACGAAGAAATTGATATCCGCCTCTTTAGTGTTATTTACGACGCTGTTGATGAAGTGAAAGACGCCATGGAGGGTCTTCTTTCACCCGAAATTAGCGAAGAATTAGTTGGTAATGCTGATGTCCGTGAAATATTTAAAGTATCGAATGTAGGTACCATTGCGGGTTGCTATGTTACTGATGGACATATTAATCGTAATAATCCGGTGCGGGTGATTCGCGACGGCGTGGTGATTTACGAAGGAGAAATTGATGCGCTCAAGCGCTTCAAAGATGATGTTAAAGAAGTGCAAACCGGATATGAATGCGGCATCAGTATAGTAAATTACAATGATCTTAAAGTTGGCGATGTGATTGAGAACTACAAGGTTGTTGAAGAGAAACGAAGCCTTGAAGACGCCAAAAGCTTTGATCAGTAATTTTATAATTCCTGTCTTATGAGTATCCGAACGGAACGGTTGGCCGCTGTTTTACAGCGTGATATCGGCAAAATTTTGCAGCAAAGCTATCAGCCATCGGGCAGCTTTCTAACTGTCACAAATGTTGAAGTTACTGACGACCTGTTGATTGCCAAAATATTTATCAGTGTTTATGCACCTGGTAAAGATGAAGAAGCAATTTTTGAACAGCTAAAGCAGGATAATCGCCGAAATTCGTCACGAACTGGCCTCAAAAATCAGACACCAGGTTCGACGCATCCCCGAGATTATTTTTAACAAGGATGATTCCGCTGCTTACGCCGAAAAAATGGACCGCTTATTTGATAAAATTCGGGCTGAGCGGGAAGCACGTAACGATGATGAACAAGAATAGGTAGCATGGCCCGTGTAATTCCGCTTCACAGCCTTTCGGTATTTTCCATCATCAACCCACCCGATCCCGGTTTCAATTACACCGATGGAGCTGCATTCCTTATCGACAAACCCCAAAAGTGGACTAGCTTCGACGTGGTTAAACATGTGCGTAAATGTATAGATTTACGCAAGGTGGGGCATGCCGGCACGCTTGATCCAATGGCAACGGGCATGGTTATCGTATGCTGCGGCAGGGGCACAAAAACGATCTCACAAATTCAGGATCAACCCAAAACCTACGTAGGTGAAGTTACATTTGGTGCTTCCACACCTAGTTATGATGCGGAAACCGAAATTGACAAAGAAGCTCCCTACACTCACATCACAAAGAATAAGCTAGAACAGGTGCTCGAATCTGACTTTACGGGTACCATTCAGCAGGTGCCGCCTATGTACTCGGCCCTGAAAAAAGACGGAAAACGGCTATATAAAATGGCCCGTGAGGGGAAGGAAGTGGAACGCGAAGCCCGGGAAGTTTCAATTCATGCCGCGCGTGTAATAAATTTTGATTTGCCGAAAGTAGAACTCTATATAAAATGCAGCAAGGGTACGTATATTCGCTCAATAGCCCGCGACTTAGGCGTTAAGCTTGATTCTCTGGGCCATTTGTCGGCCCTCAGGCGAACGGCTATCGGGCCCTTTAACGTTGAAGATGCGCTGACAATTGACGACTTGGATCTCCTATTTTCTCCTGAAAATTAATTGCTATGGCTGATTTAGTATATTTAAAAGATGTTGATCGCGTACCCAACACAGTGCTAACTGTGGGTACGTTCGATGGTGTGCATGCCGGTCACCGGGTGCTTATGGATACCGTACTGAAAAAAGCTGACGAACGTGAAGCCCGCAGCGTAATTGTAACTTTTGACCCGCATCCGCGCGAAATTATTAATCCGGGTGAAGCGGGAATTAAGCTGCTTTCAACACTCCAGGAACGTCGGGCCGTGCTTGAAGAACTAGGTATTGATACCCTATTGGTAATCCCTTTCGATCGTGATTTTTCGCTGCTTACAGCCGAAGAGTTTGTTCGGGATATAATCTATGAACGAATTGGTGTAAGCGAGTTTGTCATTGGGTACGACCATCATTTCGGCCGCGACCGCGAAGGTACAATTGAAACCGTTGAACGGCTTGGCAAAAAGCTTGGATTTGATGCGTATGTAGTTTCCAAGCAAGAGGTAGGAGAACAGACCGTAAGCAGTACCGCAATACGCAATGCCATTCATGAAGAAGGAGATATGCAGCAAGCAACAGAAATGCTGCAACGGCGCTACCGGCTCAGCGGCACCGTGGTACATGGAGACAAACGGGGTAAAGAGATTGGTTTTCCTACAGCGAATATTCACTTGTTGGATGATCGTAAAGTTGTTCCAAAGCAGGGCGTTTATGCGGTTCAGGCCATGTTAGGTAACAGAAGTTGGAGTGGTATGATGAACATTGGAGTGCGACCCACATTCAACGGCCAAGACCAAGCACTTGAAGTACACCTGTTCGATTTTAATGAAGATATTTACGGGAAAACTATTGAAATAC
>NNSL01000345.1 GCA_003123965.1 Balneolaceae bacterium SMO_bin1 | reverse complement strand
ATATTTGTACCTGCAACTACAGCTCTCTTGCGCTATAAAAACCGTGCGATGGTTACCGGACAGGAAATTCAGCAGGCAGCCGCCCAGCGAAATAATAACAATCAAAATTCTGAAGGCACCGGCGTACAAGCCGAGAATTATCATCAGATTGACAAGATGATTGTGCAGGTTAGCGATACCAGGTACAGTGTTCCTATAGCCGATATCATAAGCAGAATGCTGCAGCGGCGCCACAATTCGGTAGTTGATTTTCAGGTGATTGTACCCGAACTGCTGCTGCAGCAAGAGCGCCGCACTCAAGAAATATTTAATATCGTGCTTTTATGTATTGCCTCAATCTCGCTGATTGTCGGGGGTATTGGCATTATGAATATCATGCTGGCCTCAGTCGTTGAACGATACAGGGAGATCGGAGTTCGCAGGGCAGTAGGTGCCTACAAACAGGATATACAGCTTCAGTTTTTAACCGAAGCTCTGGCTATCAGTATCACGGGTGGGGTGATCGGTACATTGCTGGGTATAGCTTTCAGTTATGTTATCGAACTGACGGCCGGTATTGTCACCATCGTTACGCTTACCTCAATAGTAATTTCATTTGGTGTGGCCATGGGCGTTGGGGTAATTTTCGGTTACTTCCCTGCCCAGCGTGCTGCAGAACAAGATCCCGTACACGCTTTACGACATGAATAAAACCGCTTCAGCACTTTTTGTATTACTTTTAGTCTTTGCCATTTTTGAAACCGGCAAGGCCCAGCAGACCAATAATTTAGGAACCCTTAGCCTGGAGGAGTGCATCAGCATCGCCCAGGATGAAAGCCCGGTGGCAAATGCAGCACGATACGCACTGATTGCCAGTAAGTGGCAGTATCGTTCTTATCGGTCCGATTTGCTGCCTAGTCTGTCACTGAGTGGGGATGCCCCGAACTTTAACAAAAGCATTTTTACCAACCGCTTGGATGACGGAACGCTAACTTTCTCCACGCAGCGTCAGTCTGATGCAACAGCTGCAGTTTCGATTGATCAGAATCTTTTATTTAGCGGTGGATCGTTGTCGTTATCTTCAGGTATTACCCGACTCGGTATCTTTCAGGGAGAAAATACATACCGTTGGCAAAGCACACCATTGGTTGTTGGACTACAACAGCCCATATTCCAGTTCAACGATCTGAAATGGAGAAACCGGTTAGAGCCGCTGCAGTATGAAATTTCACAGAAAGAGTTCATCGAAGATATGGAGGGTATCGCGCAAAGGGTTACCCAGCAATTTTTTGATGTATATCTCGCAAAAATTAACCGTGAGAATGCCGAGTTTAACGTAGCCCGCAATGATTCTATCTATAACATATCGCAAGGAAGATATAACTTGGGGAATATTGCGGAAAATGATTTGCTTCAAAGTGAGCTCGCCCTCCGAAATGCGGAAGCAGCATTAACCAGGGCACGGATAGAGTATGACAGAAGCCTTAACGATTTTAAAATTCTGCTGGGTTATCCCACGGATGTAGAACTGGACTTAGAGCCGCCTACCGAACTGCCGGAAGTTGCCGTAAACATGCAGAAGGCAAAGCAGCTGGCTATTGAAAATAACAGTGAAGCCTTAAACTATAGGCTTAGCGAGATGCAAGCTGACCGGAATTTTGCCCAGGCAAAAAGTGAGGGCACCTTTAATGCCGACCTGATTGCCAACTTCGGTTTGAATCAAACTTCCGAAGATTTTGCCGGCCTTTATGACAATCCTCAAAACCGCCAGTTTTTCACCCTTGGTTTCGATATCCCTATCTTTAACTGGGGTAAGCAGCAGGCACAAATTAACGCAGCACGCAACCAACAGAGAGAAGTAGCAAACAGTATAGAATTTCAGCGGCGGCAATTTGACCAACGGGTACAATATATTGTGAGTCAGTTTTTGCAATTGCGTGATCAGGCCTTGCTTGCCGCCCAGTCTGATACTATTGCCCAGCGTCGATACGAGGTGGCCCAAAACCGGTACCTCATCGGTAGGATCGACATCACCAATCTTTTTATTGCCCAAAACGAAAAAGACAGCGCCCGTCAGGCCTATATCCGTGCACTGCGCGACTACTGGTCCGGCTGGTATGAGTTACGACAACTGACGCTTTATAATTTCAGGGAAGATCAGCCTATCACTTATGAGTTGTCTATAAACTAATTAATACGCTTGTCTGCCCGCCAGGTGGGAATCACCAATTTTATAGTATCATTTCTGAAGTAATAATAGCTTAAATAACTTTAGTGTGATAAATTAATTTGATTTTTGTTTATAACAAGACGCATTTAGATAATTGGGGATGTGGTATATAAGTTTATTGATATACAGACTCTAAAAGCCGGCTGCTACTTTTTTTCCTGATTATAAAACACGTACTTGTAGCGCGTAGGATTAATGTACTGTGATTTAAATATGAA
>NNSL01000334.1 GCA_003123965.1 Balneolaceae bacterium SMO_bin1 | reverse complement strand
TCAAGGGCATTTTGGGCCGAGGTATTGGCTTGATCATAATCCTGTGCATACAACGATACGCGTGCAAGAAGTGCGTGTGCAGCCGCTTCAGTAGCATAAACCGGCGTACCGGCATCACCTTGTGAAAGCAGGCTGATCGCCTGGTTCAGGTCATTTCGGATCTGCGTATAGGTTTCAGAAACCGTAGCACGGGCACGGAAATCAGCTTCACCTGGATCAAGAACGGGTTCAGTTCGGATAATAATACCGAGATTAAAACCAGCGCCTTCTCCGGTGGTCGGGCTCATGCCCGGCTCATAGCTTACGGCACGCGCCAAGTGGTGCATGGCAAATGCGCGCAAGAAATACGCTTCTCCGCGATACTGTCGCAGAACGTTGTCATCCAACACTCCATCTTCGATGGCACTAATAATAGTATTGGCATCGTTGATCAGGTTGTAGGCGCCGCCCCATGTTCCCAAATGAGAACCGGGGTTATTTTCGGCTAAGCCAGTGAAACGGTTGGTTCCACCGCGGTTAAAGGTATCGTCTGCAAGCGTGGATGCGCCAAGATAATAGCTTGTGGAGTACCCAAACCCTTGCAGTGCGTTATACATGTTGGCTCGAATTGCCTCAACCGCTCCAGGATCGCTGAGAGCAACTTCTTGCGAAATAGAGGTACTGGGCTGTGGATTGTCGAGCAGATCGGTACAAGCCTGACCTACTACAAACAATACTGCCAGCAACATTGCTTTAGTTAAATTTTTCATAATAAAAACCTATAAGTTTTGTATTAATTTGGTTTAAAAGTCTACAGTGATACCACCGTTAACCTGACGCGCTGGCGGGTACGAAGCAGCTGTAAAGCCACCGGCAACCTCTGGGTCAAATCCTGGGTATTCTGTCCAGGTAACCAGGTTTAAGCCCGTTACGTACAGCGATACGCCTCGTAGATTCAGCTGATCAGTCAGCGACGAAGGCAGGCTGTAACGCAGCGTTACGTTTTTCAGACGAATATAGTCTGTATTCGAGAACGCATTAGAGCTAGACTGCGAGTAGAAATCAGTTCCGGGATACGCACTTGAACCCAGCTTAGGAGCAGGGATCGGTACAATATCACCGGGATTCTGCCAAGAATCGGTGAGCGCCTTGGTAATTCCGTTGGTAAATGAGCTGGCTATTTGCGCCTGCCCGAAGTAAGAATACCTGCTGCGGCAGTGCCTGCTGGCCAAATGCGCCCTGCAGGAATACGTCCAGCGACAGCCCTTTGTAACGGAAGGTGTTACCAAATCCGCCTACAGCGTCTTGAGAACCACTTTCACCAGTAAATACCTGGTCTTCGTTAGTAGGGTTGTAGGTGATATTCCCTTCAGCGTCGTACCACATTGGGCGACCGTCGGCAGGGTTTACACCGGCCCAGCGTACAATCTGCAGATCACGCAGGCCTTTACCTACTTGCAACGGGGTAATGCTTCCGGGGTTCAACGCGGTGGTACCTTCAGAAAGCTCAAGAATCTCGTTATCAGAGAATGAGATGTTAAAACGAGAGCTCCACTGGAAGTCTCCGGCCGTAACGTTCACGGAATTGAAGGAGAATTCTATACCCTGGTTGCGAACGGCACCAATGTTACGGGTAATGCTTCCGAAACCACTGTCGCTTGGAAGCGGTTCACTAAGAAGCAGTGCTTCGTTATCACGCTGGTATGCGTCAACGGTTACCGTCAATCGACCTCTCCAGAGGCTGGCATCTAAACCAATATTGAGTTCACGCGCTTCCTCCCAGGTTAAGTTCGGGTTGGCCAGCTGCGTGGGGGCAAGAGCAGAAGTTCCACTATATGAACCGGACAAGCCGTACAGCCCGCGCGCTTCATACAAACCAATGCTTGAGTTACCGGTTACGCCGTAACCGACACGGAGAGCAAGATCTTCAACGATTTCAGAGTTAAAGAAATCTTCCTCAGCAATAGCCCATCGGCCAGAAATAGACGGGAAGAAACCCCATCGTTCGTTAGCACCGAAACGGGAAGAACCGTCGTAGCGAGCCGTTGCACTAAGGTAATAGCGCTGATCAAAGTTGTACTTCAGGTTTGTAAAGTAGCCTGCCGTACGGAACTCATTTTCAAAGCCGCTGGTAAAAGTTGGCGTTGCAGCGGCGTTAAGCACGCTAAACAGCTTATTAGGGAAACCGGTACCACTGGATTCAAGCTCTTTAGTAAAGTCTCGGCGATACTCCAGTCCAACCAGGCCACTCACGTTGTGAACATCGTCAAATGTTTGACGGAAGTTCAGTACCGTGTTGGTCGTAAAGTTGGTAACCGTGGCTTCACTTTCATTAATAGAACCATTGTCACCGGGATTGGCAATTGGGTTGTCATATCGCTTGTCTCGGGTAGAACGCCAGTCAAGTCCAAACTGCGTCGTCAGGCTTAACCAAGGCTTAAAGTTGTATGTACCTTGG
>NNSL01000323.1 GCA_003123965.1 Balneolaceae bacterium SMO_bin1 | reverse complement strand
ATCAGCGCAATGCTGGGGAAAATCCCTATCCCTTCAATTGATCGTAGTACGTCTTTATACATGGTTTCTTGTATTCTTGAGGTTAATTTTTATCGTTTTGCTCACTAAGCACCTGTTCTGAAGGCAGACCTTCAAAAGGGTCGTTTTCGCCTTTAATATCTATGCCAAGCCGCTGCATATATGCAATGATGGCAATGATTTTCTTGTCGGACGTAATTTCTATACCGTCCAGTACTTTAAAGCCATTTTGGTGCAGTCGATTGGTGATTTCTTCGGCCTGAGCTTCCAGATCGGCCAACGCCTGATCTTCGTAACCCTGTGCATAAGGTACTCCTACCGAACGCAGTGCCGCAATACGATCGTCAATGGTTTCGGTATCCATGTCCTGTGTCAGCAGCCAAGGGTAGGCCGGCATAATAGAACCGGGAGACGTAGATTCCGGATCGTACATGTGCCGCAGATGCCAAGAGTCGGGATACTTGCCGCCAATTCGGTGCAGGTCGGGCCCGGTTCGTTTCGATCCCCATAAGTGAGGGTGATCATAAACAAATTCTCCGGCTTTTGAATATTCTCCGTAACGCTCCGTTTCTGATCGGAAGGGGCGAATCATCTGCGAGTGGCAGTTATTACAGCCCTCAGCGATATAGATATCGCGGCCTTCCAGCTCGAGCGGCGTGTACGGTTGCACACTGGCAATAGTGGGTACATTTGAATCAACCACAGCCGTAGGCACATATTCAATAATACCGCCAATCAAATCACTATAAAAGTGAGGCCGGTAAGCTGTAGCGGCTTGCTTTCCAGGCGACGATGCCAGCTTTCGCCACTGCCTGGAGCCGGTTCGGCAATGGGCTGCGCCTCGTCTTTTTCCTCGGCTATAAGTGTTCCGCTTTTGGCGGTTTTAAACAGGTTATAGACCGATACGCATGCTCCGACGATGAACAACGTTCCGCCTACAGCGCGCAGAATGTACATCGGCCTAATCTGCTCGAGCGTAGTTAAAAAGTTAGGATACTGAAGTAATCCTTCACTGGTGAATTCTTTCCACATCAGGCTTTGCGTGATGCCGCCCCAGTACATGGGAATAACGTAGAATATGGCACCGAGTGTGGCAAACCAGAAATGGACATTGGCCAGTTTAACAGAATAAAGCTTGGTTTTATAAATACGCGGGGTGATGTAATAGAGCATGGCAAAGGTAAGGCCACCGTTCCACAGCAGGGCGCCAAGGTGTACGTGCCCAATAATATAATCAGTGTAGTGGGCCACCGCGTTTACATTTCCGATGGAGAGCATGGGGCCCTCGAATGTTGCCATTCCATAGGCAGTAATACCAACCACAAGAAATTTAAGTACAGGATCTTCACGAACCTTATCCCAGGCGCCGCGAAGGGTAAGTAAGCCGTTGAGCATACCGCCCCAGGATGGTGCAATAAGCATGATACTGAAAACCGTACCCAGTGCTTGGGCCCAGCCGGGAAGTGCCGTATAAAGCAAGTGGTGCGGGCCAGCCCAGATATAGATAAAAATCAACGACCAGAAGTGCACAATAGACAGCCGGTACGAAAAGATCGGGCGGTTGGCCGCCTTGGGTATAAAGTAATACATGATACCCAGGAATGGCGTGGTAAGGAAGAAGGCTACCGCATTGTGCCCGTACCACCATTGCACCAGCGCATCTTGCACGCCGGCGTACACCGGATAACTTTTCAGTAACGTGGCGGGTACTTCAATGGAGTTTACAATATGCAGTACCGCTACCGTTACAAACGTGGCAATATAAAACCAGATAGCTACATAGAGGTGCTTCTCACGGCGTTTCCAGATCGTCATTAGCATGTTGATTCCAAACACAACCCATATTACCGCAATAGCAATGTCGATAGGCCATTCCAGTTCGGCGTACTCTTTACTGGTGGTAAACCCCAGCGGAAGCGTTATCACAGCCGATAAGATAATTGCCTGCCACCCCCAGAAGTTTAGTTTGCTGAGTGCATTGCTCCACATAGGAGTTTTACAGAGCCGCGGCAGGGAATAATAGACGCCATAGAAAATAGCGTTGCCGGCAAAGGCAAAAATAACTGCATTGGTATGCAGCGGTCGCAGCCTTCCGTATGATAATTCAGGTATAAAGCCCAGAAAACCAGGATAGATCAACTTTAAAGCCACGGTTAGCCCGACGAGAAAACCGATGATGCCCCAAAATACTGTTGCAATCCCGAACTTCTTGACTATCTCATTGTCGTAATAAAATGTATCTGCAGCCATTAATCGTTTGTAGTTTTGGTGTTTTTGGTTGTGTTGTCTTTTTTGTCAGAATCTTTGTTATCAAATAATATGCGCATGGCCGGGGTGTGGGCATCATCGTACTGTCCGTTGCGTACCGACCAGAAAAAAGAGGCCCAGAAAAAAACAGGGCTACCAGCAAGCTGCATCCAATAAGAA
>NNSL01000312.1 GCA_003123965.1 Balneolaceae bacterium SMO_bin1 | reverse complement strand
TTGTATCAGATGAAAAATCCTTTTCGAAGAAATGCTCCGGAACAGGAGTATGTCATTTCCCCAAGTAAAGACGGTTTAGGAACCTTCGGCGGTGTATTTACACCTTCAATCCTTACCATTCTTGGCGTCATTATGTACCTTCGATTTGGGTGGGTAGTCGGTAATGTAGGCCTGATCGGAACCCTCCTTATTGTTACTATTTCAACAGCTATTACTTTTTTAACAGCCCTATCCATTGCCGCAATAGCTACCGATCAGCGCGTACGTATTGGCGGAGCATATTATATGATTAGCCGCTCCCTGGGCATTGAATCGGGCGGAGCCATAGGGATTCCACTTTATATAGCACTGGCTTTTTCCGTTGCTCTCTATACCGTAGGCTTTGCAGAAAGCGTGGTCGGTGTATTTCCATCACTGGATATGACGATGGTTGGCATAGTTACAACAATCGGCGTAGCCGCGTTAGCTCTTATTTCTGCTAAAGTGGCTATCCGAGCCCAGTACTTTATTATGTTTGGTATTGCATTGTCTCTGTTATCCCTTGCATTTGGGAGCCCGATTGAACAATCGAATATTGAAATGTGGGGGGCTTCTGAACAGAACTCCGAAGGGTTTTGGGTGGTATTTGCTGTCTTCTTTCCTGCAGTTACGGGTATTATGGCCGGGGTAAATATGTCGGGGGATCTGGAAAATCCGGCCAAATCAATACCCCGCGGAACCTTTTATGCTATTGGGGTAGGATATCTGATATACATGGCATTGCCTATCATTCTTGCCAATAGGGCCGATGCACTTACACTCATTGAAGATCCACTTATTATGCGAAGAATGTCGTATTGGGGAGATGCCATTCTGATTGGTGTTTGGGGCGCCACCCTGTCAAGTGCGGTGGGCAGTATTTTGGGAGCTCCCCGGGTTTTGCAAGCCTTGGCTCGTGACGGAGTGTTGCCGCGATGGCTCAGATGGCTCGGGCGCGGCGATGGGGATGATGATTCTCCCCGCATCGGTACCATACTTACATTAGCAGTAGCACTTGTTGCGGTATGGTTTGGTGATTTAAACCTGATAGCTCCGGTACTCACCATGTTCTTTTTAACCACTTATGGCGTACTAAATATAGCAGCCGGTATTGAACGATTACTAAAAAGTCCTTCATTTCGTCCTAAATTCGAGGTACACTGGTTCTTTTCCTTACTGGGTGCTGTAGGATGTATCGCTGTAATGTTTTTAATTAATGCACTGGCAACAGGTATTGCTTTTCTATTTGTGGTAATAATTTATACGTGGCTGCAACAGCGGGAGATGAAAGCAGCCTGGGGAGATGTAAAAAATGGAATCTGGATGGCGATTACCCGGGCCGGATTAATGCGTATCAGTGCCGGTGAGGAATCAAAAACCTGGCGCCCGCATCCCCTTGTACTTTCCGGGGCTCCAACTAAACGCTGGCATCTTATTGAGCTGGCTTCCTCGCTGACCCACAATAGGGGAATCTTAACGGTTGCCACCGTTCTTACAAGCTCAAATATAAGTGCAGAACGGAGAAAGAGGATGGAAAACTATATTCGTGAATTTTTGAATAAGCGAAGTATTCAGGGATTAGTAAGAGTAACAACTGCCCCCGATGCTTTTAAGGGCGGTGAGCAACTTATTGAGTCATATGGACTGGGGTCATTGGTGCCAAACACAGTGATATTGGGAGACAGCGAAAATGAAGAATACCGGGAGAGGTATTGTAGTATGATCGCCCACTTTCACAGTCAGCAACGTAATGTTATGGTGGTCCATGACAATGAAGATAAAGGGTACGGAGATCGAAAACGCATTGATATCTGGTGGGGTGGCCTTAAGGGCAATGGCGGTCTAATGATCATCCTTGGCTACCTGTTGCAAAGCAGCCGAGACTGGTATGATGCGGAAGTACGACTCAAAATGGTGGTGGAGGATGAACAGGCAGAAACAGATGCAAAACAAAACCTTGTACGAATTGTGGATAAAATCCGAACCGGCGCTAAACCGGAGGTAATCGTTGCAAACGGACGCTCTTTTAATGAAATACTACATGAATCATCCAGGGATGCCGACCTCGTATTCATGGGGATGGCTGAACCAGGTGACCGTTTTACTGCCTACTATGAGAATTTACAGCAACGTTTAAGCGGATTACCTACTACCATTATGGTTCTGGCCGCTGAAGAGATTTCATTCGGGGAGGTATTAATGCAACAGGACAATTTTCAAGAAGACTAGTGGTTTAAGCATATATTTTTTGGTCAAAGCTGCCCCGGTAAATGGAAAATGGTTTTAGTGCCCCTCATGTTATCGGGAAGCAACGGTTAAGAGGATTCCTATAGAACGTTTTTTATTAGTTGCATATTCTAGGCTTCGGTTTTTTCAGCAGAAAAGATCTTATGGGCAGCTTGTATGGCATCGCTCGGGCCTACAAATACCACGTGGTCGCCGCTGC
>NNSL01000301.1 GCA_003123965.1 Balneolaceae bacterium SMO_bin1 | reverse complement strand
ACCAACGGAACCGTAAAGCTAAGAATGAGGCTGCCGATCAAAAACCACCGGTTGAAGCGGTGCATCTTTTCCCGCTCCAGGAACGCATGGTATGCCAGCAATAGCAGGAGCAGACAAGCGGCCGATTTGATGAGGTAGGCAATCATTGGTTTTTCTTTTCAATTTCCTGTTCAATAATAGCTTTCAACTCCTCTAGCTCACGGGCTGATAAATCGGATTCGGAAGCAAAAAATGAGGCAAACTGCGTGGCCGAATCGTTGAAAAAAGTGCCGATGAGCTCGCTGAATTTGCGTGAAAAATAATCCGTTTTTGACACGAGCGGATAGTATTCGCGCGAACGTCCGCGCTGCTCATAATCCACGTAGCCTTTCTCGATCATGCGTTTCAGCAGGGTCGATACGGTTGATGGTGCTGGTTTGGGTTCGGGATATTGCTCGAGCAGATCTTGCAAAAATGCACGGTCAAGCTCCCAAATATGCTGCATTAACTGTTCTTCAGATTTCGATAATTTCATGATATTCTACGTTTGTAGTTTTATTTCTACAAGTGTAGAATAATAAACGTTTTATTATGAAACAAGTAACTGCGGTTAAAAAGTGAACGTGGCTTGGTTACCCCTTATATCTCTCCGCTAAAAATAGTATATTCAACTCCATTTTAAGGTTCTGTAGCGCGCTCGCGGTTTTGTCCGCAGAGATGCGCATAAAGCGTAATTATTAATTCATTACTGAAAGAATATCATGGCTAACGAATTTGATGTATGTGTAATTGGTTCAGGCCCCGGTGGATATGTAGCGGCCATCCGGGCATCGCAACTGGGATTTAAAACGGCAATTATTGAAAAACGTCACTTGGGCGGCGTATGCCTGAATATTGGCTGTATTCCTACCAAGGCGCTGTTGCGCTCGGCCGAAGTATTTGAAAGCATTGAGCACGCCGGCGATTATGGCGTGAATGTGGAAGATTACTCCGCCGATTTTGAAGGCATGATTAAACGCAGCCGCAACGTAGCTAATAAAATGAGCAAGGGCGTTCAGTTTTTGATGAAGGCCAACAAAATTGAAGTATTTGAAGGCAAAGGCGTGCTGGAATCCAACCAGAAAGTGAACGTGCTGGATGATGACGGCGAAACAAAAGATGAAATCAACGCCAAAAATATCATCATCGCCACCGGCGCGCGCCCTCGTGAACTGCCCGGACTGGAAATTGACGGCGAAACGATTGTGGGCTACGAACAGGGCATGAAAATGACCGATCAACCGAAAAATGGTGGTGATTGGCGCCGGAGCCATCGGGGTTGAATTTGCCTATTTCTACAATACTATTGGCACAGAAGTGACGCTGGTAGAGCTGCAGGATACCTTGGTACCGGTTGAGGATAAGGACATCGGCAAAGAGCTTGGAAAAATTTATAAGAAGAAAGGCATTGATGTGCGCACCGGCAGCACCGTTGAGGAAGTAGAAAAAGACGGTGATGATGTGAAAGTGACCATTAAATCCGGTGATGAAACCGAAACCATTACCGTTGATGTCGTACTTTCGGCCGTGGGCGTTGTTGGTAACGTAGAAGACATCGGCCTGGATGAGCTCGGCATTGAGTACGAAAAAGGCGCCATCAAGGTTGATAAGGAAACGTATCAAACCAACGTTGAGAATGTATACGCCATCGGCGACTGCGCAGGTGGACCGTGGCTGGCGCATAAAGCATCGCACGAAGGTATTACCTGCGTTGAGAAGCTGGCCGGTGAAAATCCACCGCCCATGAAATATGACAATATTCCCGGCTGTACGTACTGCGAGCCGCAAATTGCCTCTGTTGGTTACACCGAAGAACAGGCCAAAGAAGAAGGCTACGATATAAAAGTTGGTAAATTCCCCTTCTCGGCCAGCGGTAAGGCCACCGGACTGGGTCATGAGGAAGGTTTCGTAAAAGTAATTTTTGATGAAAAATACGGCGAATGGCTGGGCTGCCACATGATCGGCTCGCACGTAACGGAACTGATTGCAGAGGCCGTTGTGGCGCGCGACCTGGAAACCACGGGCAAAGAAATTATCCACGCCGTGCACCCGCACCCTACGATGAGCGAAGCCGTAATGGAAGCGGTTGCTGAAGCCTACGGCGAAGGCGTGCACTTAGGATCGAAACCGAAGAAGAACTAAACATTAGGAATGTAGAATTAGGGATTGATCGCGATGTCATTCCCAATTCGAAATTTTTAATTCCTAATTTATTATGGGCACCGTCGAATTATATGATTTGGGCCGTTCTCCCTATCAACCTACGTGGGAGTTGCAAACGGCCATTCAGCAGCGACTGGTGAAACAGAAGCGCGCGCGGCAAGGACAAAAACTCTACAAGCCGGGCAGTGAGCATAATGATGTACTGCTTTTTGTAGAGCACCCGCATGTGTACACGCTTGGCAAAAGTGGAGATTCGGCCCACCTGCTTAAAGGGCTGGCGGAATTATCCGATATA
>NNSL01000290.1 GCA_003123965.1 Balneolaceae bacterium SMO_bin1 | reverse complement strand
CCACCATTCTGTTTTTGGGTAAAAGACGGCTTAAACCGTGGATCGTAGCAAAAATTCTTCAAAGACTGTTTCAGTAACCTTGTAATTGATATCATTGCCAATAAAGTCCATCAGTTCAAATGGCCCCATTCGAAAGCCGCCAATTTCTTTCATCGCCCAGTCAATGGTGGGCACATCAGCCACACCTTCTTCTAGCTGTCGTATGGCTTCGCTGTAAAAGGGGCGTGCCACGCGGTTGACGATAAAGCCGGGAGTGTCTTTGGCCAAAACGGTCGTTTTTCCCCAATCGTCAATTAAAGAGCGGGCTTTTCGGGTACTTTCTTCATCTGTTGAGATACCCGGTACAATTTCTACCAGCGGCATAAGCGGTGCGGGGTTGAAGAAGTGGATGCCGAGAAAGCGCGTTGGCTTTTTTAGCGCTGATGATATAGAGGCAATGGAAAGGGAGGAGGTGTTAGTGGCTAAAATAGCGTCTTTTGGTACGATAGCTTCCAGTCGCTTAAACACATCCTGTTTGATATCGAGATCTTCGACCACAGCTTCAATTACCAAGCTGCATTCATCAAAATTAGTGAGGTCTTCAACGAAATGAATCCGATCCATGATGCCGTCTACCTCGTCTTGGCTCATTCGATCTTTATCAACCTGCCGCTGCAGAATCTTGCGAAGTCCGTGTTTGGCTTCCCCCAGCTGGTCGCTGTAGGCATCATACAGGTACACCGTATGTCCAAAAGTTGATGCTACTTGCGCAATTCCCGTGCCCATTGTTCCGGCGCCTACCACGCCAATAACTGCAGATTCATCCATCATTAAATCGAATAATTGAATTCGGTTTTTATTTTGATTGAAAATAATGAATAATCAACGAAAACCAACCTGAGCAGCGGTATAAATAGGGGTGTTAAATGGAATTTGCTGCTTTATTCTCCATTAAAATCTGGTTTCCTCTTTTCCAAAAAAGCCTGCACTCCTTCGTGGTAGTCATGCGTGTTGCCGGCTTCGGTTTGCAGATCTGCTTCCAGTTCAAGCTGCTCATCAAGATTGTTCTGGAGCGACTGGTTGATCGCCCGTTTATAAAGTCCGAATCCTTTCGTGGGCATTATGGCTAGCTTTTGGCAAATATTTTCTGCCTCATCCATCAGTTGGTCAGCTTCTACTGCTTTGTAAATCAAACCCATTTCCTGGGCCTTTTGGGGTGATATTTTATCGTCGAGTAGATACATGGCATTTGCGAGCTGTAGGCCAACCAAGCGTGGCAGAAAATACGTACCGCCGCTGTCGGGAATGAGTCCTATTTTGCTGAATGACTGCACAAAAACGGCCTCGTTTGAAGCCAGTACGATATCGCAGGCAAAGGCAATATTAGCACCTGCGCCAGCTGCAGTTCCATTCACTGCGCAAACTACGGGTTTTTCAAGATGGCGGATCGCCTTGATAATGGGATTATAGCTGCCTCGTACGGTATGTCCCAATTCGTAATCTTCACCTTTATCAACTACTTCTGGCAGATCCTGTCCGGCGCAAAATGCTTTACCATTTCCGGTTAGCAGTACGCATCGAATGGTTTTATTATCAGCAGCGTTGCTCAATGCTGCTTGTAGCTCCTCAGCCATTGGTTCAGTAAAGCTATTCATCTTTTCCGGCCGGTTGAGGCATATAGTGAGAACATTGCTTGAGATATCGGTTGTAACTAAAGACATAGACGTAGATTGGTTGCTAATGTTTTACTGATTATAACAGATGTAGGAGTAACTAAAAAGGGGAGAGCGGGGATTAGAAGATTGCTAAATGCACTTGAAGTGCTCAAAAGGCTCATCGCAATCGTGGCAGTAATACTGGGCTTTGCAGGCTGTTGAGCCAAATTCGCTCTGGAGCTCGGTATTTAATGAGTCGCAATACGGGCAGGGAATTACTTTTGTATTTTTGAGGCTCTTTAGAAAATCATCATCATTGCCGGTCTTTCCCGGTGGTGCAATGCCATAGTCTTTAAGTTTTTTCTTGGCCTCCTTGGTCATCCAGTCTGTTGTCCACGTTTCTGAAAAATCCTTCTTGACCTCAAAATCCTGCACTCCTTTTTCCGTCAGCTTTTGTTTGATCTCTTTATCAATTGCCGCCATGGCCGGGCAACCAGAGTAAGTTGGAGTGATTTTGATGATAACTTTTTCCTCAGTGACTTGAACATCGCGTGCAATGCCCATTTCCACGATGTTGAGTACGGGAATTTCTGGGTCGGTGACCTCCTCAAGCCAGCCCCAGATTTCATCCTTTTGATATGTCGTGGTTTTTATTGTCATCACATGAAGTAAATCGTTACAAGCTGTCAAATATTGGCTAAATCACCAGCTGAAGCTCAAAACCTATTCCCATTCTGCATTAGGGTAGGAAACGACGCAGGTGCTGCATTTCGGCCAGCAGGTGCCCTAAATGTTCAGTATGCAGACCTTGACGTCCACCACTCTTCATAAATTGGTCAAAATCGGGTATTTCAAGCGT
>NNSL01000258.1 GCA_003123965.1 Balneolaceae bacterium SMO_bin1 | reverse complement strand
TATGCTGAAAAAAAGGAACAGCGACAACCCACCTTCAACTAACCTGGAAATGGAAGTTATGGCTGATGTGCTCCAGGGCAATATTACGGCTCTTATAACGGCGCACCGTGCCCAGGATATTATGACTGCCCTGCGGCTGCGCGATGAGTTTGGCTTTGAAATGGTGCTGGATGGTGCTGCTGAAGCTTATCTGGTGTTGGATGAAATCAAAGAATCCAGTGTACCGGTCATCATCCACCCCACCATGATTCGCACGTATGGAGCAGCTCAAAATGCCAGCTTCGAAACCGCCGGAAAATTACAAGAGGCGGGCATACAGTTTGCCTTTCAAAGCGGATATGAAGGCTATGTACCTAAAACGCGCATCGTACTATTTGAGGCCGCCATTGCTATGGCGAATGGATTACAACGCGAAGAAGCCTTAAGGGCAATGACAATTAATGCCGCCCAAATTTTAGGAATCGACGAGCAAGTGGGATCACTCCGGGAAGGAAAAGATGCCGACCTGGTACTTTTCGACGGAGATCCGTTCGAATATACGACCCACGTGACAAACGTAATTGTTGATGGCCAAATGGTGAAAAATGAGGAGTACTAAAACAGTTTACACCGAGCATCAAATATTAATTTCAAAGGACTGAATCGTATGAGTGATAATCGAACAGTTGGAAATGTAATCGCCGCTATTGCCAGTTTATTTGTTGCCGGCCTTGGACAGTTATTTCAAGGCCGCACCTTAATGGCTTTGATTCAATTTATGCTTTGGGCCGGCCTGTGGATTTTTATGGCGGGTTGGCTGGTAACCATTTGGTCAGTATACGACGCAGCCACTTATGATGGAGATTAAATTCTTACTCCTCCCCAAAACATAGCATGCGCTTCTTCGTACAAAAAAAACGTTTAATCCCCAATTAGTAATCGTATATTATGAGTGGACGAGGTTCAACAGGAAATGTTATTGCAGCACTTGCAAGTTTCTTTATACCGGGGCTTGGCCAACTATTACAGGGAAGGCTTGTTATGGCCGGCATACAGTTTGTACTGGCCAGTGTTCTCTGGATTTTTCTGCTTGGCTGGCTTATTCATCTCTGGTCCATTGTTGATGCTGCCACTTTTAAAGACTAGAGAAAATGGATACCAGCGAGCAGGCGAATGAATTTCCTATTGACGGCGTGCTCGATCTACATACTTTTCAGCCAAGCGACTTAGGCTCACTTATCCCGGAATATATAAACGCCTGCCGGAGAAAGAATATTTATGAAATCCGGATCATTCACGGCAAAGGAACAGGACAACTCCGCCGATCGGTGCATGCTATTCTTGACCGTAACGAACATGTTGAAAGTTACCGCTTGGCCGGAGACCGAAGCAGCTGGGGCGCTACCCTTGTTGATCTACACAAATGAGCATACGCAAATAAGTGTAGCTTTTGCTATTCTATGCCCCTTATTCAATTGCCAATACTAAAAACAATAATGAATGAGTTCGTACACCTCAGAAACGCTCGAAGAGGCCCTGAAGAATCAGATTCGCCGGCTGAACAACAAAATTGAAAGGCTTGAGAAGTTAAGCGGCCAAATTTCAAATATTCGCTTTATTGCATTCATTGCTGGACTGGTTGCAATATACTTGGCAGCCCAATCCGGCAGTACACTTATCTTTGCACTCACAGTAGTTGCTTTTATCATAGCATTTGGCATTCTGGTTCGGAGACACCGCAACATCGATGAGGCTTCAGAGAAGCTGGCTGGCTGGAAGCACATTCGCCAAGAACATGTGGCACGAATGAACCTCCAATGGGATGAATTGCCCGACTGGCAGCAGTCCAAAACGTACGAATCCCACCCTTTTGCCCGTGATTTCAATATTGTTGGTCAACACTCCCTTTTGCACTTAATTGACACAACTACCTATCCGGGCAGCAGGGCCAAATTGGAGTCATGGCTGCTGCAACGGCACCCAGATGTGAAAGCGTTGAAAAAGCGACATAAGTTGGTCAAAGAGCTCCGAAGTAAGGCCCATTTCCGTGATCGATTGCAGCTGTACTCCAAGCTGGCGCGTAAGCAAAGCAGTGAAAATAGCTGGGATATGAGCACTCTGCTGCAATGGCTGCAGTCATCACCTAAAAAAGGATTTGGTGTACCGCTGGCTGTACTTGCTACACTTTCGGCGCTCAATATTATACTACTAGCACTTTTTCTTACAGGAGTTCTTGCACCGTATGTAATTATCTCATTCGTTATCTACCTGGTAGCCTATAATTTTTACAGTGGTAAAGTTTCAGGCCTATTCGAAGAGGCTACACAGCTGTACAGGCTATTATCCCGTTTCAGCCATGTACTGCAATACCTTGAATCGTATCCTTATAAAAAACAGTCGGAACTCAATAAATTTTGTGCACCTTTCCATGATGGAAAACATCAACCCAGCCGTTACCTGAAACAGATAATCCGAATTGCATCCGCTGCATCATCGCAGGGCAGTGAACTCACCTGCTATAC
>NNSL01000187.1 GCA_003123965.1 Balneolaceae bacterium SMO_bin1 | reverse complement strand
TTGGTGGGCGCACTTGTACTCGGCACCGCATTCCCGCATTTGATCCGATATATGGCAGCAGATCTTCCCTGGCGAACCATTCTGTTTGCCACTTCCGGGTTTGCTGCATCGGGCGGTCTGTTGCTGGTTGCTACAGTTCCGGATGGACCATACCAGAGTAAGAAAGGTGCTTTTAAGCCCTCGGCAATGGTTCAGCTATTTAAGAATCGTAATTTTCGGTCGGCGGCATTTGGTTACTTTGGGCACATGTGGGAACTGTATGCGTTCTGGGCTTTTGTGCCCGTAATGCTCGGCTTCTATTCAGAGGTGAATGCTTTGGATGGGTTGCCGGTATCGCTGTGGTCGTTTATTATTATAGGGATTGGCGGTGTCAGCTGTGCTATCGGCGGTATTATATCGCTGAGAAATGGCAGTAAAACTGTGGCCCTTGTCTCACTGGTTATTTCGGGATTATGTTGCCTGTTAACTCCATTTCTTTTTCAGCTTGCGCCGGTATTTTTCATCGTAATATTGGTGATTTGGGGACTGTTTGTCGTTTCTGATTCACCGCAATTTTCTACTTTGGTGGCCAATTCGGCCGATCGGGCGTATGTAGCTACCGGGCTGACCATCGTAAACAGCATTGGCTTTGCCATTACAATAGTTAGCATACAATTGGTGAACAGCCTTTGGGCCGCATATGAGCATCCTGCCGTGTTTTTGGTGTTGGCCATTGGCCCCTTAATGGGCGCGTTGGCAATTGCGCAGTATGGAAAGAATGGTTAACCTGAAAATGATTGGCCGAAGGACTTAAGTCCTTCGCTGTTTAATGAAGCTATCATATAAAGAATGCAATAATTCAAAATATTCGGACCTCAATAACCTGAAGCCATGAATTCAAAATGTATCTCCCGAAAATATTTCACAATCGTTCTTACGTTCTTAATTGGTTGCACTATTTCAGAGGTGAACGCCCAGACTGTAGCACTCCAAGGGGCCACATTGTACGACGGCACCGGTTCGGAGCCAATTGAAAATAGTGTCATCATTATTGAGAATGATGAGATTCAATGTGTAGGCACAGCTGATGACTGCTCGGTACCTGAAGGTGCAAGTGTCACTGATCTGACGGGCAAGTTCATTACTCCCGGCTTGGTTGATGCCCACGTGCACTTCTTCCAAACCGCCTTTTTTGACAGCCGCCCGGATGCGCTCGACATCACTGATACCTATCCTTTTCCTGTGGTGGCTGCTTATCAAAAAGAGCATCCCCAGCGATATTACAACGCATACCTCTGCTCGGGAATAACAGGTGTATACGATGTGGGTGGCATGACATGGTCGGTGGATTTGCAGCAAGCAGCTGAACAGAATCCCAGGGCACCGCACGTAGCCGCGGCCGGCCCGTTAATCACTCCTGTTTCCGGCGCACCTTTCGATTTGCCCTCGAATAAAGTGCTGGTTACCCTCAATTCTGAAGAGGCGGGCATCAAAACCGTGCAGTATTTATCAGAGTTGGGCAGTACGGGTATCAAATTTTGGCAGTTTGATGCAGAAAGTGAGGAGTATATGGGTCGCGTTGAGGCAACGGTCCGGGAAATTGAGCGGTACGACAATAAAATGATTGCTCATGCTACTTCACTTAATCAGGCTAAGGCGGCCCTTCGAAATAACGCCAAATTGCTGGTGCACAGTGTGGAAGATACGCTTGTAGATGAGGCCTTCATCAATATGGCAAAGGCAAACGGCACTTATTATAATCCCACCCTTATTGTGGGCAGCGGCTATATGCGTGCCTATCGTGCGGCGGCCGGGGTGCAACCCTTTCAGCTAGATGATCCCAATCGGTGCGTTGATGATAAAACCCGGCAGCTTTTAAATGGAGCATCGCAGTTTGCCGATCACCCGCGGTTTACAAATGGTTTTAAAACGCGACTCCAAAATTACGATTTGGACACAGACAGAGTGAGCGAAACAGCAGCGGAGAACCTACGCAAGGTGCATCAGGCGGGCATTCCCATCGTAGTAGGGACCGACGCCGGTAATCCCGGAACAGTGCACGGCCCATCAATTTATCAAGAAATGGAGGCAATGCAGGAAGCGGGTATTCCGGCTGAGGATATTATTGTAATGGCAACCCGAAACGGGGCGGAAGCGATGGAGCGCGCCGATGATTTTGGTACGCTTGAAAAAGGAAAGTTCGCGAATTTGATTGTGCTTGAAGAAGATCCAGCGGTGGATATTGCCAATATGCGGTCCATCACCCATACAATGCTTAAAGGAAAGATGCGTACCGTAAAATCAATTTTGAATAATTTATGATGCGAATCGCAACAGAAAATATCGTTGTATTTCAATTAAAAAATAGAGGCCCTTGCAAAAAATAATATATTGTGTCATTCTGAACTTGTTTCAGAATCAAAAAAAGCATTACTGTATGCAATAGCAGATCCTGAAATAAAATTCAGGATGACATTGCGAGTTTTAAAAAGGCCTCAATACACTTAAACCCATCCCGATTATGAAAAAGA
>NNSL01000279.1 GCA_003123965.1 Balneolaceae bacterium SMO_bin1 | reverse complement strand
CGATCCTGATAAATGGCCGCATTTATGGTTTTAACCGGCACCGCTTTGGCACAGTCCGAAACCGAAAAAGAAACTGTTCTTGGCGTGGTGCAAAATTTATTTAACGCGATGGCTGAAGCGGATTCAGCGGCTGCCGCTAATTTGTTTATGGAGGGTGGTCACGCATTTGTCGCTCGTGCAGGTCAGGCTGACCAGGTAAGCATTTCCTTGAGTCAGCATCAGCAGTTCCTGGAAAGCATGGCCGGATGGGAGCAGGGCAGTGTTGTGGAGCGCATGTGGGATGCGGAAGTTATGGTGCAGGATAATATCGCCATGGCCTGGACCCCGTACGATTTACACGTGAACGGCAACTTTTCGCATTGTGGCGTTAATATTTTTACACTTATCAAGACAGGCAGCGGCTGGAAAATTGCAGATATAACCTATTCAGCGAAAAACCAGGGCTGTTCAGGTCCGCCTGATGAGACCAGTTAAGCGCCTATAGCCTTGATATTTATAGTCTGCTTTAACAACCAGGCGCTATTTACAATCTTACAGGAAACGCTGCACCCAATCATCAAGCAGCGAGCGCCTGCGGTATGCGCTTAGGATAGCGATGATCCATATTGCGGCATGAAAAAACGGGTAGATAAAATCAACTGATACGCCGAGCATCCCCAGGGCCGATCCAGCAAAAAAATAAAAGACACGCCGTAGAATAAAGAATAGAAGATAACAGATGACCAGCGTGGAAATAAAGATGATGGCCATTTCTGCCTTTTTGCTGCGATGCCGGTACTTAATTTCTTCCTGTTTGCGATTATCCTCTGCTCGCTTTAAATCCCGCGCAAGCTCGTAGTTCAATTCCCGCTTGCTGCGTTCATTTGTGCGTTTTCGGCCGCGCTCTTTTTCAGTCTCATTGCTCATGGCACATATCCCCGTTATGTGAATTTTATACTAAATAGATAGGAAAGCTTTTCTCCTTTCGCAACTCTATTAATAATTTGCTTTCACTGCAGCCGGCAGGGAACTACGCCGTGGCTCATTAAGCAGTGGCTGTGGTTTGCGTGGGCTCAAACCGTAACGCAAAAGTAGTGCCGCTTTCATCACTTTCTATGGAAAGGTCACCGTCGAGCTGTTGCGATAATTTCCGGATCAGTTTCATGCCCAAACTCGATGCTTCCTGGGTGGGCTGCTCGGGCAGGCCTACACCGTTATCGCTAATTTTCAGCAGTAACTGATCTTGTTCTTCTGTCAGTAAAATTGTGATTCGGCCGTTTTCGCGCCCCTTAAACGCATATTTATAGGCATTAATTAAAATTTCTGTGACCATCAGCCCAAGGGTTACCGCTTGTTTTGTATTAATCGTGTAGTCGTCGACCTCAAAATTGATTCCTACATCAGTTTCGTTATTCTGGAATGATTTATGGATAATCATGCCCAGTTTTTTGAGGTATTCCTGCAGCGATATATTGGCGTATTCTTCCGTGTCGTATAGTGCCTGATGAATGAGTGACATGGACTGGATGCGGCTGGTGGCATCCTGAATAAGCTGGGAGTACTCTTCATCGTCTACCGTCATCATTTGCAGCTGCAGTAAGCCGCTAACCTGGGCCAGATTGTTTTTGACCCGGTGGTGCGTTTCTTTAAGCATTAGCTGCTTTTCTTCGAGTGATTCTTTTAGGTTACGTTTGCTCTTTTTAAGCTGCTGCGTTCGCTCCTCTACTTGCTGCCGCAGATGATGATTCCACCGCCCGGCCAGATACATGGCGGTATAGCCGGTGATTATAATAAGGCCGATTGAAAGCCAGAAAATTATTTCAAAGGAGCCGAGTGCCCCAATAACTTCTCCGCGGGCTATATTCGGCAATCGGTCGAGCACTTCGTTGATGCGATACTTGCCCAGGAATTGGCCCGAGAAAATGAACATCAGCATTACGCCGGTTACACAAACCACCGTACCGTATATCCACTTCATCGATACAAATTCAGGGGTGTCAATGTCGTAATATTTTTGTTTAAGCTTTTCTACATATGGCGTGCCTAGTAAAATCAAGGGGGCCGTTACAATCACCGACTGGAAAAAAATGCCCGTCCACCAGCTTTTCCAGATCACTACCGTATTATAAGCGCTGATATTGTGTGCCAGGCTCCAGATTAGTGCGCAGATAGAACTTGCCAAGGATGCGATAAAAATCACAGAAACAAAGAATGCAATGCTCTTCAGGTCACGAAGATCGTACGGCATTAAAATACTTTGATAGGCAAGCCCGATGAGGGCCAGCCCAAATATAAACGAAAAGCCAAACAGCAGCGATATGGTTATGCTCATTCCGGCTTGAAAAGCAAGCGCAAAGGAGGAAATAAAAAGAGGGATAAACCCCCACTCAAAGCCCATCCAAAAAAGCAGCAGCAGGCCAATTACATAGGAGGGGAAAATGGCAAAAAATTGGCGGGTTTGGGTATTGGTTACTTCAGGGGCAATCCAGTCGGGCGGTGAGAAAACACTGCCTGAAAATATGCAGAGCGCAATTAT
>NNSL01000384.1 GCA_003123965.1 Balneolaceae bacterium SMO_bin1 | reverse complement strand
AATCTCCTTCGCCTAGCTCATTTAATCGATATTCAATGCCCTGGGCCCATCCAATAGCAGGTGTATATTGCGAGCCGACATCTCCGGCCATGGGTAAAACTGTGGCTCCATTTTGGTTTGGCATATTGCAAACCACGCCGATATCACGCCCATCGCTATACCCGCCCGATTTAGCCATTGGTGCCGCCATAGCATCTTCAATAGACAAGCCCAACGAAAGCATCAGCGGCCGCGAGCGATAGTAAGCACTGGCGGCATCGTGCTTATGGGTAAGCATTGAACCAAGCAGAATCTGTGCCAGTTCATGTCCACGGGCTGAAAACTGATACAACACTTCTTTATTGGGAACCAGCTCATTCTCTTCCTTATCGTCCATAGCCCGCGACTGCAGCATCAATTGGGCAACTTGCTGCCAGTCAATATTCTTGTGCGGTTCCTGATTCTTCCCAGATGCCATAAATAGCTTCTTAAATATATTTAACTTCAATTTGTACTGCTTAAGGCTTTAAAACTTCGCTCAAAGTGGTTCATTTCTCGTTCGGTACCTATAGTAATACGCACGCAATGGGGAAGCCCAAATGCGTTGACACGGCGAAGAATCACTCCTTTTTCGAGCATGGATTGCGTAAACCTTTTTGCTTCTGCTTCATCTTCACAAATCATCAACACCGAATTTGAGGCCGACCGAATGTAGTCAACATCCTGCTCTTCAAAAAATGAATACAAGCGTTCGCGCCCTTTTTTTACAATGTCTTTACTTCGTTCCAGAAAGTCTTCATCGCCGAGGGCCGCCAACGCAGCCGCCTGCCCCAATGTAGTCGGTTCAAAGGTGAGCTTTGTTTTCAGCATATGGCTTATCAGCTCTGCGGGCCCGATTGCATACCCAACTCTAAATCCCGCCAAACCATATGCTTTTGAGAATGTGCGCAGCGTGATAACGTTCTCATATTCATACTCACTGGCATGCGGATAATCTTCAATAGAATCGGCAAATTCGTAATAGGCCTCATCCATAATCACCAGTACATCGTTGGGCAGGGAGTCCATCAAGAATTCAAATTCTTGTTTGTTGATGTATGTACCCGTTGGGTTGTTGGGATTGGCGATGTAAATCATCTTTGTTTGCTGATTCACAGCCTCAGCCATTGCCTGCACATCGAAGCGAAAATCAGCCGTGACCGGAATTTTGTTGATGGCAATATTCTGCACGTTGGCCTGTACAAAAAAACCGACAAACGTTGCATCAGCGGTAATGGCTTCTTCCCCATCGCGAAAAAACGTGCGGCATAGAATGGAAATGATACTTTCCGAGCCTGCGGCCACCATCACTTTTTCCATGGAAACGTTATTTCTTTTGGCAAGGGCAGCTCGTAAATCACGTGATGCGGGATCGGGATAATCTTGTATTTCGTTAAAAGCCTCCTGAACTGCGGGCTTAACAGCTGGACTGCAGCCCAAGCGGTTTTCATTAGAGGCCAACTTAGAGATTTCATCCGGCTGGTAGGCTGCCTGAACTTCGGCAATGGTTTTGCCGGCAACGTATGGATTCAGATTTTTTATATTGTCTGGTAATAACGGCCGATTTGAACTATTTGCCATAGAATGAGTGGAAAACCAACTTAAAGCAGCGCTGAATTATGATTAAATAAGTGGGACTCTTTTTTGTAATTTTTCGTCTCTAAATATGAAGAATTTAATGCTCTTAAACAAAGTGAAGCCGTAAAACTTTATTAGCAAAACCAACCTAAAATCTCAATAAATTATGAGTAAAACTGCAATAGTGACCGGAGCCAGCAAAGGGATAGGAAGAGAAATTGCAATGGCGCTGGCACGACAAAACCATCGGGTTTTAGCTGTAGCGCGCACTGAGCAACTTTTGCAAGAATTGCAGCAAAATCAGCCCGATTATATTGATTTCCTGGCGGTAGACCTTACAAATACCGATGAAATACAGAACCTAGCTAATCACCTTGATGAACAGAACTCATCAGTTGATATATTGGTAAACAATGCGGGTGCACTGATAAATAAAACATTCATGGACTTGAGCAAAGAAGACTGGCAATATATGCTGCAGGTGAACCTGATGTCGGTGATTGAGCTCACCAAGGCGTTGGTTCCTAAAATGGATACCGGCGCTCATATTGTTAATATAAGCAGTATGGGCGGATTTCAAGGGAGCAGCAAATTCCCGGGGTTAACGGCCTACAGCGTAGCCAAAGGTGGGGTAAGTATTTTAAGCGAATGTCTTGCTGCAGAACTAGCCGATGATAATATAACTGTCAATGCGCTTTGCCTTGGATCTGTGCAAACCGAAATGTTCAATAATGCTTTCCCTAATTTTGAAGCCGATGTTTCGCCTGAAGATATGGGAACTTATATTGCCGACTTTGCTCTAAATGGTTCCACCTTTTACAACGGCAAAGTATTGCCCGTGGCGTTGAGCAATCCATCGTAATTATTCACTCAAATAAAGAATTTTATCGTGAAATCAGCTACTAAAACAATCATTATTGCACTTGTACT
>NNSL01000174.1 GCA_003123965.1 Balneolaceae bacterium SMO_bin1 | reverse complement strand
GGACTACATTCAAAAGGAGAAAGGCAGCCTTAACCTGGATCTCAAAGCGCAGTTTTCCGACCCGCGCCGCCGAAGCGTTTTTGAATTGCTGCGCAAATGTAACTGGCATCAGGATCACTCGGAGCATGTGACCGATATGGCCCTCAACATTTTTGATGCCTTACAGGATTTACTACAGCTGCATGATGGCGATCGTGAACTGCTTGAGTACGCCTCGCTGATGCACGACATCGGCTATTACATTTCGCACCGCAAGCATCACAAACATGCGCTTTATCTTATCCGTCATGCCGACCTGCGTGGATTTCGTGAAGATGAAATTGAAGTGATGGCCAATGTTGCACGCTACCACCGCCGTTCAACACCTAAGAAACGCCACAAGCGATACCGCAAACTGGATAAGCCGCTTAAGAAAAAAGTGAAAAAACTGTCGGGCATTTTACGTATTGCCGACGGCATGGATCGCAGCCACTATCAAAACGTGCAGGACCTGGACATCACCATACATGATGATGAAATAGCCATTGCCATCACTACCATGGCCGACCCGCAGCTGGAAATTTGGGGTGCCATGCGCAAATGCAAGCTATTTGAGGAAGTAACCGACCGAAAATTGAATATCATCTATGCCGAAGAACCCCAGCCCGCCGAATAATTGCATTGCAGAAAGGAATTGGTGATTACGATCAACCGCCTTACTTTACGGGGTAAATTTTTTGAAAATTTTTAGCGTTTAAACGGCTAGCACACACAATTTTAATCCATTATTTCGATCTGCACCTGCTATGATCAACCAGAAGTTTCGCACCCTATTTTCAACATTATCCGCTCTTTTAATTTTAACGCTTGGCTTGATGCTCACCGCGCCGACAGCTGCTGCTCAAAATGCAGACAACGGCGATTCCATAATGCCGCTGCGTTCTGATGTGGGCATTAACGGGTTGAAGGCTAACTTCCACTGGCTCAGCGATTTTCACTACATGGGCAATGACGATTTAAGCTACGACGGCAGCTCCGAACTCGAGTTTGTATTCCGCAACGTTCGCATGGTATCGCCGCGCATTGGCGTAGGTTTACAAGCACTGACCAGCTTTTTTGTAAACGGCCCTGATTCTGATTTTGGAGTAGGAAGCTGGGGATTAGGTCCTGTTGTACGAGCGTACCCTTTAAAGACCGATCAATTTCAGCCGTACCTGGAGGCGGGTGCCCTTTTTGGCCGGAACATGGGCTTGGGCACGCTGGCCAACACACGCGAAGCAGCCGATGGTTTTCGGGCCCGCATGAGTCTGCGTGCCGGCGTTGCCTATCGATTCACCAATAGTTTCGGCATTTTTATTGAAGGCGGTCCCGACTGGGAAAGTCCCCGTATTTTCCGCTCCGATGCCCGGGCCTGGCAGCTCAACTTTGGGGTTGATCTGTATCGGTTCAACTAACCCAATTCACTGCTCTACAAAGTGATAAACAGTTCCATCAAAGGCCGTGAAGTATAGCTCGTTGCTGGCATCTACGCCGAATGATGAGATTGGCAGATCGGTGTTTTCAATTAACTGATTTTCGGGGTTTTCGGTGGTTGAGGCATCCAGTGACCAGATACGTCCGGATATAAAATCGGCGTACACGTATCGCCCCTGCAAGCCCGGCAGCCGATCACCGCGGTACACAAAGCCACCGGTTACTGAGCGGTCATTGTTGCTGTGATCATACACAAAAACTGGATCAGTAAGTCCGGTCCTGATCGCAGTCTTCCGCCGGCTCAAAACATTCATTCCCTTCCACAATATTCCAGCCGTAGTTATTGCCATTTTCAATGATGTTGATTTCCTCAAACCGGTTTTGACCAACATCGCCGGCCCACAGCAAACCGGTTTCTGCATCAAAACTAAAGCGGAACGGGTTGCGCAGTCCGTAAGCAAAAATTTCTTCACTGAAGCCTTGCTCATTACCGACGAATGGATTGCTGGGCGGAATTCCGTAATTAGATCCGTTGCCCGCAGCATCTACATCAATGCGAAGTATTTTGCCCAATAGATTTCGGCGATTTTGCGCATTGTCATTAGGATCACCACTGCCGCCGCCATCACCAGAGGCGATATATAAATAGCCATCGGGGCCGAATCTTAATTGTCCGCCGTTATGATTGCCAAACGGTTGGCTGTACGAAAGAATAATCGTTTCGCTTGAAGGGTCCGCTTCACCGCCGGCCGCCTGGAACCGGCTGATGCGTGTGCGAAGGGGATCAGGCGCAGTATAATTCACATAAAAGTAGCCGTTGGATTCAAAATTAGGGTGAAATGCCAGCCCCAGCAGTCCGCGCTCTCCACCAGACGAAACCTTATCACCTATGTCAAGAAATACCTCTGCTTGCGATACTGAAGGATCATTTTCAAACACCTTAATAATCCCTTCCTGTTCAACTACAAATAGTCGGTTGCTTTCATCGCCCGGGTGCTGTAAGTCCAGCGGATTGCTGAATGAAAGATTAGGAAAAGCAGGCTCAATGGTATAAGAGGTCGGATCAGGATTTGGGTCTGGGTCATCACCCGTAGATGT
>NNSL01000188.1 GCA_003123965.1 Balneolaceae bacterium SMO_bin1 | reverse complement strand
TTACATCGTGAATGTAGGTATCGCCCCCGACAGTCATCCATGGATCTTTCCAGATAAAATAGGCCGTACGCAGCGGTTCTGCTTTCGGGGGCGCACCTCCAGCATGTTGGCTAATTTTCTTACTTAAAGCAGTTGCTTTGGGTTCCACGCCCAAATTTACGCCCAGTTGGTGAATGGCCAGCAATGCCTGGTTAATGGTAGCAATTTCTGTGACTTCAACTTTAGCCTCTGTCTGCCGGCGAAGCTGCTGAATATGCTGTTCCCGGTTTTCTTCTTTATTGGCGATGATTAAATCAGGATTCAGCTCAATAATTTTATCAAGCCGCGGGTTTTTGGTACCCCCTATAATCGGAATATTTTCTACGACCTCGTCGGGGTGAATGCAAAAGCGTGTGCGCCCCACCACTTGCTCGGCTAAACCAAGATCAATAACCAGCTCGGTAAGGCTGGGCACTAAACTGACAATTCGATTATAGGGATATTCCATGGCTAAAAGCGTTTGACTATCGACTGCACGCGCCGGGCGTAACTGCTGCCAAAAAGATTGGTATGCACCAGCAGCGGATAGAGGTTATAAATATCCTTACGAGAAGCGAAATCCGGTTCTATAGCAAAGTTTTGGTTATACGCATCGTAAAAAGTGGACGAGAAGCCGCCGAACAGGTGCGTCATAGCCAGCTCAATTTCCCGGTTGCCGTAATACACAGCAGGATCATAGATGGCCGGGTCGCCGCCTGCAATAAAAAAGTAGTTGCCGCTCCAAAGGTCGCCGTGCAGCAGGCTGGCCGGCTCATCCGGGAGCAGACTTGGCAGCTGTTTGTAAAGGCGCTGAAAATGTTGGTGGGTTGATGATGAAAGAGTGCCATCATCAATGGCCATTTTTAGCTGCGGCTCCAGTCGTTCTTGAACAAAAAAGTCAATCCAGTCTTTATGCTTTTTATTCGACTGCGGCAATCGGCCGATGTAATTATCATGGTCCAGGCCGTGCTGAGATGCCGTTACGCGATGCTGGGCGGCCAGGCGTTTGCCAAAAAGCTGATGCGAATTACTACCGGCCGATCCCTGCTCCAGGTAGTCCATCACGATAAAATCCGTGCCGGTATCGGCTGATCCGGTACCTAGTGCCTGCGGAATGACCAACCCGCTTTGGGCTGATTGCAGTTCACGGAGCCCTCCTCTTTGGGAAACATGTCTGCCGCAGCTGAGTCATTCCATTTCAGGAAGTATCTTTCGCCACTCTCCGATGTTATCTTTGCCGATTGGTTGATACTCCCGCCCGATACCGATCGAATATCGGCAACCGGCTGATCAAGCAGTGTTTGTACTTCTTCTCGGAGTGCGTCTGCAATCATTCGCGATTGATGTAAGATTCAAGCTCATCGAGCAGTTCTTCGCAGCTGCGCTTCACCACATCAAATACATTCTCAAATCCTTTAATACCGCCGTAATACGGGTCCGGCACATTTTTATCTTCCGGCTGGGGATCGAACTCCCGAAGCCGCATTATTTTCTGGTGATGTTCACTTTCGGCATCCATCTTGCGAATATCAGCCAAATTTTCGCTATCCATCGCCAATATGAGATCAAAATGGGGCAAATCATCTTCAGCAAACTTTCTCGCTTTTGAGGTAAGCGTGATGCCCCGCTGATTTGCGACTTTCTGGCTGTGGCTGTTGGCACTTTCACCTACGTGATAGGCCGAAGTACCGGCCGAATCAATTTCGAAATAGGGCTCCAGCGATCGTTCTTCAACTAAGTGCCGAAAAATGCCCTCGGCCGTTGGGCTTCGGCAAATATTGCCCAGACACACAAAGCAAATTCTCAGCGGATTTTCTTCACTAATCGGTCTATCAATATTCAATTGCATATTAAGCGTTTTTCTGCAGTTTTATGATGGCTAAGGATAACGGAAAGCCACTGCATTTAAAAATCATTCCGTGAAAAGGCGGCCTCTTAAAGGCCTGAGATTAAATTTAATGAATAATGTGATTTGAAAGCGAAAGACTTGTATCTTTAGCGCTTATTAGCAGCACGCATGGCTGGGGTGCACAAATAATGATTCGATTGGATGCCTCAGCTTAATTCTATACAACGTTTTTATTTTTCTTTAACCGGCACTTATGAGCAAGAAGTTTGAAGAAGTAAAACAACTTAATTTTTCCAAAGTAGAGGTCGAAACACTTAAATGGTGGAAAAAGAACGACATCTTTGAAAAAAGCGTGTCTACGCGCGAAGAAGGCATCCCCTTCACTTTTATGAAGGTCCGCCTACCGCCAACGGCAAGCCCGGCATTCACCATGTGATGGCGCGAACGGTGAAAGATCATTTTTTGCCGCTATAAAACGCTGAAAGGCTATCGCGTGGAACGCAAAGGCGGCTGGGATACGCACGGCCTGCCTGTAGAGATTGAAATTGAGAAAGAGCTGGACCTTGAAAGCCGCGAACAAGTGGAGGAATACGGCATGGCCGAGTACAACGCCAAGTGCCGGGAAAGCGTGCTTAAATACAAAGATTTGTGGGACAACCTCACCAAGCGCATGGCCTACTGGGTTGATCTGGATGACCC
>NNSL01000268.1 GCA_003123965.1 Balneolaceae bacterium SMO_bin1 | reverse complement strand
CGGGAAAGGAGCTTATACAAGGTGAGCCGGATGCTTCCAGTTTTCCCAGCGGCTGGCTTGCGCCAAACTTTTGAAGCCCGTGGATATACGGCCTGGGACCCGACGTCTCCCGCTTTTATCATGGAGAATGATAATGGATCGTATTTATGCATTCCCACTGCTTTTGCCTCATGGACCGGCGAAGCACTAGATCATAAGACACCACTGCTGCGTTCGGTTGAAACGCTTAATGAACAGGCTAAGCGAGCACTCGATTTATTTGGCGTTGATACCGCCCGGGTATCTTCTACGGTGGGTTGCGAGCAGGAATACTTCCTTATTGATCAGGAGTTTTACTACCGCCGTCCCGACCTTATGACCGCCGGACGAACGCTTGTGGGAGCCAAGCCGCCCCGTGGCCAGGAACTTGATGATCACTATTTTGGCTCTATCGCTGAGCGTGTGCTTTCATTTATGCTTGAGGTTGAGAAAGAGCTCTATAAATTAGGTATTCCTGTTAAAACTCGGCATAACGAGGTGGCGCCAAGCCAGTTTGAGATTGCCCCCATATTTGAAACCTGTAATATTGCTGCGGACCATCAGCAGCTGATGATGATTACGCTGAAGCGCGTTGCACGCAAGTACGGCTTTGAGTGTCTGTTGCATGAAAAACCTTTTGACGGGTTAAATGGAAGCGGCAAGCACTTAAACTGGTCGATGAGCACCACGGATGGCATGAACTTGCTGGAGCCGGGTGATAACCCGCATGATAATATGCAGTTTCTGTTTTTCTTTTCGGCTGTTTTGAAGGCGGTTTACGAAAACCAGGATCTGCTGCGCATTTCCATCGCGCATTCCGGCAACGACCACCGACTGGGTGGAAATGAAGCGCCACCAGCCATTATTTCGGCGTACATCGGTGAACAGCTGCAGGATGTGGTTCAGCAACTGTTGAATGGAGGCTTGAAAGAATCAAAGCAGGGCGGACTGCTCGGTCTTGGAACGCCCGTGCTTCCTTCGCTGCCTAAGCATGCGGGTGATCGCAACCGTACATCACCGTTTGCTTTTACCGGCAATAAGTTTGAGTTCCGCGCGGTTGGTTCATCGCAATCGATATCATTCCCGATTGTAGTATTGAATACTATTGTTGCTGATGCGATCGATCAGCTCTGTACCGATCTGGAAGAAGAAATGGTAAAATGGGGGAAGCTCGTTGGAGCAGGCTCTCGGCAAGGTATTGCGAAGCAACCTGGGTGAAGCCGAGGATATCATCTTTAACGGTGATGGCTACTCAGAAGAGTGGCAGCAGGAAGCCAAGAAGCGCGGCTTACTCAACTTGCCTACAACCATGGATGCTTTGCCCAAGTTATCTGATCAAAAGAATATTGAGCTGTTTGAACGTCATAACGTGCTTAATAAACGTGAACTTCATTCGCGGCAGGAAATCTGGGCAGAACAGTATTTAACAACCATCAATATTGAATCGGATACGACCGAAGAAATCGCCAAAACCATGGCTTATCCCGCGGCTGTGCGATATATGAATGAGCTGGCTGAAAATGTAGAACGCATTGACAGGCTGGGCTTGGAAAGCACCGGTTCTTCTGCCATGCTGAGAAAAATGAACGATGGGCTTAATGATCTAAATGAAGCACTTGACAATTTGCGAGAAGCTGTGCTGAGTGTGGAAGGAGATGAAATTATGGATCGCGCTGCACAGGTAAACGATAAGGTGATACCGGCAATGAACGACATACGCGACGCCGTGGATTTCCTTGAGCGCTACACTGCCGATGATTACTGGCCGCTGCCGATTTACCGGGAAATGCTGTTTGTAAAGTAACGGGTCCACTTCATAAAATAAGTAAGGTTCAATGGCGCAGGCATGAAGCTTGCGCCATTTTTTTGGGAAAAATTTTAAGGTAGCTTTGAAAGATTGAACCTTTGGCAGGAATAAACACTGAGCCCGCATTTGAGATCCTTCGGCAGATGCAGCCTACGTAGCTTCTGCTCTGGCGTAGTAGGCCTCGAGATAACACTTAATTAGTTTATTGAATGCTCTTTAAGGTTTTAAAAACGGGTTCCGGAGATAACTATGGTCTAAGAATGTTGTGTTGAGTACATAAGATGTGGGATGCATTTTGTGCCGATTGTCAACCTTATTCAACTTCCATAGAGATCTGATAATACAATAATTTGGTGCCGTTCATTTTCTTTGCGCCCAAAGAAAACGAACCAAAAGAAAGGGTCCTTTTTCGGAGGTGTTTGCCGAAGGGGTTAACCACCCTCCGTCAACCGCGCTGAAAAGCAAGCTTATGTAACATTTTGGGTTCTGTTTTAACGGCTTCTCACCGCTACACGGCCGAAAAAGAGGAGCCACAACCAAAGTCTCGAAACCGGAATAGTTAAAAACAATAAGAGGGAAAACAGTCTAAGAATGTTGTGCTGAGGACAAAAGATGCGGGGTGAATTTCAAACCGATCGTTCAATTTTTGTGATTATAAAAACGGCCTCGGAATCATCGGCATGGAGTAAATTATTACGGGGTGCGCTAATCCGTTCAGGCTCAGAACATAGAAATTATTATCCT
>NNSL01000493.1 GCA_003123965.1 Balneolaceae bacterium SMO_bin1 | reverse complement strand
GTAAATTCTGCGGAAAAAGCAGTATCCCGATAAATTTGATTTACTATTTATGATTAAAGAACTGAACGTCGTTGATCGGAATGAAACGCAACAGCGCCGCCCCGAGTGGTTACGCGTAAAGCTACCTTCCGGTAAAAAGTTTAAAGAAGTTGCCGATACCATTCAGGATCATTCTCTGAACACCGTGTGCTCGGAAGCACGCTGCCCGAATATGGGTGAATGCTGGGGCAATGGCACGGCCACCTTTATGATTCTGGGTGATGTCTGCACGCGTTCGTGCTCGTTTTGCGCGGTTAAAACTGGTCGCCCCGTGCAAGGGCTCGACTGGGATGAACCCCGCCGCGTAGCTGATGCCGCAAAAAAAATGGACCTGAAACACGTAGTGCTTACCTCTGTAAATCGTGACGAGCGTAAAGACGGCGGCGCGCCTATTTTCGCAGAGTGCCACCGCGTAATTCGCGAAATGATTGACGGTGTGACCATCGAATCACTCATTCCCGATTTTCGCGGCGTCTGGGATGCCCTTCAAATTGTCATTGATACGCCGCCTGATGTACTAAGCCATAACCTGGAAACGGTGCCGCGTCTGTACCGCGAAGTTCGACCTCAGGCAAAATATGAGCGTTCACTCGAGCTTCTTCAGCGGGTAAAAGATCAAGGATTGCGTTCCAAAACCGGAATTATGGTAGGACTTGGACGAAAAGCCCGAAGAGGTTATGGAGCTGATGCAGGATTGTGTTGACCACAACGTTGATGTGCTCACCATCGGCCAGTATATGCAGCCCACAAAAATGCACCACCCGGTGGTTGATTGGGTACACCCCGACCAGTTTGCCGAATACAAGAAGGTAGGCGAAGAACTGGGTCTGGAGCACGTAGAGAGCGGGCCACTGGTTCGGTCATCCTATCATGCCGAAAAGCACGTCTAAAATCTTATCACTATTTTACGTTCCTGAATATCGAAAAAAGGTTTTCATCCTGTATATTAGTTAAAAGTTGCGCTAATTATTATTAATACCATCGAGCATGCTGGCAATTGCTACTGTATTATTGATAAGCTATTTACTCGGCTCCATTCCCTCCTCTATTTGGGTAGCAAAGTTTGCGCACGGCGTTGATATTCGGGCCCATGGCAGCGGCAATGCCGGGGCCACCAATACTTTCCGGATTTTGGGATGGAAATCAGGCGTCTCAGTTCTTGCTATCGATGTGTTCAAAGGGTTCGTCTGTTCGTATTGGGTGAGCCAGCTGGCCTATAGTATTGCCAGCGGACCTGTTGTACTTATTCCCAATTGGGAACTAAACGCATTTCTGCAAATTACCTGTGGGCTGATGGCTGTAGTAGGCCATATGTTTCCCATTTTGGCAAATTTCGACGGCGGCAAGGGTATGGCCACCGCTGCCGGCATGTTGATTGGTATTGAGCCCGTTTCATTGGGTATTACCACCGGCGTATTTTTGATAGTAATGCTAACCACGCGCTATGTTTCATTGGCGTCTCTGGTGGCCGCATTCATTTATCCATTAACATTGTTGATGCTTCGTTATATATTCAAAATGCCTATCGATCCCAGTGTTACTATTTTGGGTGCTCTTGTGGGGCTTAGCATTATCATCAAGCACCGCGGAAATATTCGGCGCCTCTTAAACGGTACCGAAAACCAGGTAGGTTCATTTAAACCGGCCAAAGGATGGCTTAACAAAGATCAAAAACAATCGGCATCATGAGAAAGGTAGCCATTATTGGTGCAGGAAGTTTTGGAACCGCACTGGCTGTGGTTTTGGCCCGTGCGGATAACAAGGTACAGCTTTGGGCGCGTGAGCAAGAAATTGCTTATGCAATCAATAATCGGCATCAAAACCCAGACTACCTCTCAGATTTAATCCTGCCGGATTCTATTGCTTGTTATACCGATTTGGCTGAATGCCTGCAAGATCGCGACATGATAGTTTTTGCAACGCCCTCCCATGCGTTGCGGGAAGTTAGCGAAAAAGTAAAGCCGCATATCAACGGTGACGAGATACTCGTTAACGTTGCCAAAGGCATTGAGAATTCTACCTACATGACAATGTCGCAGGTGCTGGCCGATGTGTTTGGTGATGCTATTATTGATGACCAGATTGGCGTATTGTCGGGGCCGAGCCATGCCGAGGAAGTTGGCAAATTTAAACCAACAACGGTGGTAGCTACCTCCAATTCCAAGCGGACGGCACGCATCATCCAGGAAACATTTATGACGCCCATGTTCCGCATTTACCTTAATTACGACATTATGGGGGTTGAAATTGGCGGCGCGGTAAAAAATATTATGGCTGTTGCGGCGGGCATTATCGATGGCGCTGAGCTCGGCGATAATGCAAAAGCTGCTGTTATCACCCGTGGTTTGCACGAAATGAAACGCCTGGGCATGCAGTTGGGCGCATCGCAAGATACATTTTCAGGGCTGGCTGGCATGGGCGATTTAGTCGTAACCTGCACCAGCGAACACAGCCGTAACCGCTTTGTAGGTTTTAACATTGGGCAGGGTAAAAAGCTTGATGAAGTTATCGATCAGATGAATATGGTGGCCGAAGGTGTGAAAA
>NNSL01000189.1 GCA_003123965.1 Balneolaceae bacterium SMO_bin1 | reverse complement strand
CGCTCACCCAATGGTTTCCCGATGATACCATGCAGCAAATTGCCATGGAAAAAAACCTGTCGGAAACGGCGTTTTTTTGTTGAGGAAGGTGACAGCTATCGGCTGCGCTGGTTCACCCCGGAGGCGGAAGTGGATTTATGCGGGCACGCCACGCTGGCTACCGCGCATGTGCTTTTTCATCACCTGGGGTATGACCAACAATCAATTTCATTTCACACAAACAGCGGAGAGCTTACTGTTGAAAAGAAAGGAGAGGGGCGATACGCCATGAATTTCCCGGCCAAAGAGCTGCACCCGGAACTCGTGCCCGAGCCCGTAAAGGAGGGGCTGCCCGGCGTGGAGTTCCAGGAATGCTACAAGGCCGATGACTACCTGCTTATTGCCGAACGCGAAGAGCAGGTGCACAATTTAAATCCCGATTTTCGGTTGCTGGCCGAGGTGGATTCGCGGGGCATCATCGTTACTGCGCCTGGGGACGAGCACGATTTTGTATCCCGCTTTTTTGCCCCGCGCGTAGGCGTGCCCGAAGACCCGGTAACCGGCTCGGCGCATACCATGCTCACACCGTACTGGGCCGAAAAGCTGGATAAGAAAGAGCTTCAGGCGCGACAAATATCCAAACGCGGCGGCAATTTAACGTGTCGCATGCTCCAAGATGATCGCGTGGAGATAAGCGGTCAAGCATGTACCTATATGATTGGCGAAATTGAGATAAAACAGGAATAGAATAAAGGTGTCATGCTGGATTTATTTCAGCATCTAAAGGGAAATTTGTTAAAAAGCAACAGATCCTGAAACGAGTTCAGGATGACACTAAAAATGTATGCTTGATATCACTTTTTTAATTTTACTTGGCTTAGGAATTGTTGCGGGCATCCTGGCAGGTCTTTTGGGCATTGGCGGGGGCATTTTATTCACGCCCATTCTTTTTGTGATTTTCAGCGATGCCGGGGTTGCCAATCCGGTAGTGCTTACTATCGGTACGGCCCTTTTTTGTACGTTTGTGGCGGCTTTTGGTAGTTCGCTGCGCCAATATAATCAGCAAAATTTATTCTGGAGTGAAGGCCTCAAAGTGGGATTGCTTGGAGCGCTTGGCGTTACCGCGGGCAAGTGGGTGATAACCTCCCCGTTTTACAGCCAGCAGGTATTTGTAGTTTTTTTCAGTGTGTTATTGCTCTATGTAGCTGGCATGTTTATTCGTCGCGGCCGCACTTCAGCCGATAATTCAGTCACAAATGCCACACCGCTGCGCTGGCAGGAAGCGTCAGTTTCGGGCGGACTTGGTGGATTTGTGGCGGCACTGGCGGGTATTGGCGGCGGCGGGGTGATGGTGCCGCTTATCAACCTTTATTACAAAAAATCATTTCAAAAAGCGGTGAGTATTTCATCGCTGGCTATTGTTTTTATATCGCTTTCGGGGTGGCTGCAGCTTGCGTTTTTCACCGAAAATGGAGCTTCCCTAACGGAGTACGCCGTCGGCAATGTTGATTTCGGCGCTGCGTTTGCGCTGTCGATCGGTGCTATAGCGGGCGGATTTCTCGGCGCCATGCTCAACCTTAAAATCAACCGGCGATACCTGCAGTACGCATTTGCCTTACTGGCGCTGGTGATGGCTATTAAGCTGCTGACAGAAGTTTTCTAGAAGATTTTCCACCAAGCGCGCTCGCGAAATTCAAACCCATGATCGTTGCTGAGATCCTGCAGCTGGTTTTTGAGTGCGTCGTGTTCATCACCGGTAACAAACGGCAGCCGAAACCGTTCGCCTGTTCCACTTTGATAGGTAATGCGGATAGAAAAGCGCGTGAGGGTTACCCGGTTGATCTGGCTCCAGTAGGCCGTGCGAATCATCGACAAATCTTCCTCAGTGCGCATAAATTCATCATTAACAAGCAATTTGATATGTGCGCCGAAAGTAGGATTTAAAATCATTAATGCAATTATAAAAAAGCCGAGTAGCCCATTCATGATTGTTATGGCCTCAAGTTGTAAGGTGGAAAAGTAGGTGTGCAAAGCCGGTATCAAATACATGAGGCCGGCAATGCCAAATACAATGCGCAGAATATTGGAGTAGAAGTTTGATTTATTGGACTCCAGTGTGAATGATTTCATGTTAGTGACTAATATTTAGAGTGGTATACCACATTTTTTTCTCGGGTGGCGGCCTTTAGTTTAGATTTCACGGTTTGCACGTCGGCGTATTCTAAATACCAGACGTCCAATTCCTCTTGGTCATCATTTTCAAGGTGCAGGGTGATGGTGTTATTGCTGATCTTCAGCTCTTTTATTTGCGACCATTTAAAAAGCCGGCTTTTCTTCGGTGAGGTTAATTCTATACCCTCTGCTTTAATCGTTATTTCGGGAAATGGTTTTTCGGTAAGATTCAGATAGCCTAACAGAAAAAAGACTATTCCCACGAAGAGATCATATAATGAATTATTAAAGGTATCTAATTCATAGTAATACTCGTACCCGGCGTATCCTACCATAGCAATCCCATAAACAAGGCAAAACCAGTACATCGTCCAGAATATCCAATTGCTGTATTTTGATTTGGACTTGCTCTCGTATGTTATTTTAAATGGTTTCAT
>NNSL01000452.1 GCA_003123965.1 Balneolaceae bacterium SMO_bin1 | reverse complement strand
CAAACTTCAACTTTTCGAATATTGAATCTGGCTCTTGGGAGCAAAAAGAGTACACAACAGGTTTTTCCTGGCTGAAGCCGCGCACGGCTTTGCCACTGATTGAAGAAGTTGATGGCGCCGATATCTATCAATACGGATTGGAGCTCCACAGCAGCGATCTTCTGCAGCAACAAACCTATTCGCTGAGTCTGTCGGGTGCCCAAAACCGTGCCTGGTATGATTTAACCTATCAAAACAAACAGTTTTTTCCCGGGTTTAAAACCCGGTTGTACAGTCAGCCGGCCATTCGTAATTTCCGATTTGAGACTGAAAACGAACAATTTAATCAATCCTTTCTTCGGCAGGAGCGCAGCTTCGCGCTCAGCGTGCCCCTGCAGTTTACGTTGCAGCAAAACGTGTTTTTCACCGGGTTATATGTAGAGCCCGAAATTCGTCAGTCGCAATTGCGCTACTTTAATCTTGATGGTGCCACTGCCTCTGATTTCTCCAACACAACTATCGGCAATATTTTCGGGCAATTGAGCTATCGCCTGCAGCAGAATATTCGTGACGTACAACCCAATTCAGGTTTGGTGTTATACTCCGAAATAGAACATTATTTACAGTCGGAGAACTTAAATCTTGATACTCGAGAAGGAACTGCTCAGTTCGATTTTTCCAGCCCCACAGCTTTTCGTGGTGGATTATTTGGATATCTGTCGCCCCTGCGTCGTTGGAATCAATCGCTGCGCATAGGCGTGGAGGGGATCACTCAAACGGCCCCGCTGTTTAATAATCAATCGGTGGTTTCAAATGGCTTCGCATCAGAACCGTTTCAGTTTTCAAACAATATTTTAAGTTTAAGTACTCGCTATACCATACCGCTATTTCATCCAGACAACGGCGGGTTCTTAATCCCTATTTATCTCAGCAATGTCTATTTGACCGGTTTTAGCAATACCGTTGTTGATCCGACCACGAATAACACTCTTACAAATGCCCGAACGGTGATAGGTGGCGGCCTTCGGCTTCAATTTCGCATTTCCAATTTATCTCTCGATATTGGCGTGGGTTTGGGCTTTGAACCTTCACGAAGCGAGACAAATTTTTTCATTGGTAATTTTTAAATCAATACGAGTAATATTCATGCACAACTGGATCGCGACCATAGGCACTTTCCTCTTTTTATTTCTTTTGGCTGGCTGTACACAAGACCAACAGCAAACGCAAGACACAGTGCAATCTGCACGCCGTAGCCCTATTGCAATAGCAAGCACTACGCACCAGCCAACAAATACCTATGTAAAAATAGTGTACGGCCAACCGTATAAACGGGGACGCGATATTTTTGGAGAATTGGAACCATATGAAGAAGTGTGGCGGACGGGCGCAAATGAAGCAACAGAAATAACCACCACCAAACCCCTTTCTATTAATGGCAACAGAGTTGAAGCTGGTACTTATGCTTTGTTTACCATCCCGCGAGAGCAGCGCTGGACCGTCATTCTCAATGATAGCCTGGGGCAGTGGGGAGCTTTCGATTATGACTCCGCCTACGACTATCTCCGTACTGATGTGATGGCAGAAAACTCTGAGCAGATTACCGAAGCCTTTACCATTGAGTTCGCAGATGTAATCAACGACAGCACGTCTATCATACTACAGTGGGATACCACACGCGTGTCGATTCCCGTTCAATTTATTGCCTCTGATACCTTATAAACTGCATTCCGTGAGGCTAAAGTATGAAAAGCACAACCTAACCACTTAGTTAACTTTTTTCGCTTTTTCCAGTAAATATTCTGGGACATCAATATCCATTCTAAGCAGATGGGATGCATGGGTTTTGCCCTGGGCATCTAATTTGAGTGACACGGTTCCCCCGCCGCCCAGACTTTGGTGGAGTACAAAATTCAACGCACCGATGTTGGGCAATTCATACCGGTCTACTTTCCCTTTACAGATGTGCTTCATGTGCTCTTTTACTACTTCTTCGGTGAGCTTTTCTTCCAGCAAGGGATAAATATCGCGGTGGCGTGCAATAATACCCACGTTACTGCCGTCACCTTTATCGCCGCTGCGGCCGTGAGCAATTTCAATAAGCTTAACTATTGGCATGGATGAAGTATTTTTATGATTCTTTTGATTAAAGATATTGGATTTGAGGATGATGACCCAACAAATTTTTATTTATTTTATACTTTATTAACTCCATTACTACTGCACTTAATGTCTTTATCTCACACCAAAATCAGTAAGTTTTTGAGTTATATACTGCGTCACCACCCCGAAGATATTGGGCTTGACGTTGATGCCCGTGGTTGGGCACACCTGCCTTCGCTTATTTCTAAGGCACAGAATAATGGCCGTTCAATCAGTAAAAAGCAAATAATGGAGGTGATGGAAAAGAGTGATAAACAGCGCTTTTCGCTGAGCGATGATAGTGAGTATATACGAGCCGGATACGGCCATTCCATCGATGTTGAATTGGGGCTGGAACCAAAATCACCCCCTATAAACCTTTTTCATGGTACGGCGCAGCAAAATGTGGTTTCAATCCTGGAAACAGGTCTTCAACCACAAGATCGTACCCACGTGCATTTGTCTGATAATATTGCCG
>NNSL01000305.1 GCA_003123965.1 Balneolaceae bacterium SMO_bin1 | reverse complement strand
CCCTGAGGGTTCAACAGCTGAGGTTTGGAAACGATCAAAATCATACGTCGCTGGATTGGGAATCACATAACCAAAAGGAAGACCATTATCGTAATTGTTATTCAAGAACTTAAACTTAAGCGCCTGTTGGGCATCAAGCTGATGTGAAACCCGCGCATAAATCTGGCGACCGGTAACGTCAGAATTATTAAACTCCCCACCATCGCGGCGATCCCAATAGCTGAGCTCTGCATTGGTCCGTTGGCCAAAATTGTTGCTCACCATAAACTCCAGGCTGCGCGTATTAAAACTGCTTTCAGTATAATTGAGCTGGGTAAGCGGTTTGTTTAAGTAATATTCCTGCAGGTAAAAGGTGGTACGATGGACCGTGCCAAGGTTGTCTTCGTAAATCTTGCTAATTTTATGGTGCGGAATATAATTCCAGTTAACCTGGCCGGAAACCGGATCGTTGAGCCGAATATTTTCCCAGAATAGCTGCTGATCACTGGGAGCATGCGCATAATTCTGCTGTGTATTTGTTCGTCCAATGGTACCCAGGCGGTAACTTATTACGCCGGGATCACGATTTTTTTTATAACTCCAGCTGGGCCAAAGCTGCCAGCGCAGCGTACTGTCGGTGGCAGAGACTTCAGCGTGGAGTGGCGCATGATAATCCCAGGGGCGCACCTTAAACAGCACTGTTACAGAATCGGACTGCAGCGTATCAGGTTGAGTGGTTACTACCGTATCGGGAACTGACTGAAGCGGAAACGAATCTGTAGCAACAGAATCAACCTGAGCTAATAATGCGAGGGGCATCATCAAAAGTAATAGACATGCTAAAAGCGATTTCTGACTCAAGCCTGTTGAGGTTGTATGCCATACGGCATGGGTTCAATATCTAGTATAACACGACGGACCATTTCCAATGCCACGGCCACCGAGCGCTCTTTATTAAGCAAGCGATCGTTTGTGAAAACGGTTTTAAGTGCAAAATGGCGATTAGTCGACCAAAAGCCAATCCAAACGGTGCCTACCGGTTTATCCTCTGTTCCGCCGCTCGGTCCTGCGATGCCCGTTGTTGAAATGCCAATATCAGAACTAAATTTTTGTGCTACAGCTTTGGCCATCTGCAAGGCTACCGGTTTGCTTACCGCACCGTATGTTTTGAGTGATTCTTCTGAAACGGCTAACTGCTTAACTTTGGCGCTGTTGGCATATGCAATTATGCCTCCCAGTACGTAATCGCTGCTTCCCGGAACATCTGTAAGCGTGTTTCCAATAAGTCCACCGGTGCAACTTTCAGCTGTAGCTATAGTTAAAGACTGATTTCTAAGTTCATTGCCTACCGCTTCACTCAGCGAAAGTTCTTTGCCCTCCCCAATAATAAATCGGCCCGCACGATTGTAAATATGCTTCACCAATTGCTCACTTTTCTGCTCGGCCTGCTCCTCCGACTTGGCCCGTGCGCTTACGCGTATGGTATTAGCCATTGGCGATGGCAGAAATGCGGCCGATACGTCATCGGTAAAATATTTATTCATCGGTCCCAGTACCTTATCACTCAGGGTGCTTTCCCCCACGCCTGCTATTTTGATATGGCGGGTGTAGCTTTTTTCAAGTCCATTGGTTTGCTTTTGCAACCGCGGCAAAATTTCGTGCTCAACCAGTGCTTCCATTTCGTACGGAATACCGGGCAGCACTGCTAATTTAGCCCCATTATCTTCGAACCACATTCCGGGAGCAGTACCCTGCTTGTTGAACAGCACTTCGCAATTATCCGGCACCTCGGCCTGCCCGTAATTCGATTCGCTGAAAGGTATATTACGCTTCTCAAATATTTCCTTAATAAAATTTAGCGTTGGTTCATGGACTTGCAGCTCTGCCCCAAAAATCTCCGCAATCGTTTTCTTGGTGATATCGTCATGCGTAGGTCCCAATCCACCGGTGGTAATAACTAAATCCGATTGCTCCATAGCTTGGGTCACGCAGTCTCGTATTAAGTTCGCATCATCACCAATGGTGTAGACTTTAGTAACTCTTATCCCATGTTCAGCGAATATTGAACCCAACCAGGCCGCGTTGGTATTTACGGTATCACCGAGCAGAAGTTCATCGCCAATACTAATTATCTGGCATTGCATAAATGCAGTTTTACTTTTAAAAACGAAATGAAAATATCAATCTTCTGCGGCTTTAAAAAGCTTTATTAATCACTCAAAAAACATTTATTTCTATTAAACAATTACTATTTTATTCGCGTGCAAAAACTACCCAACATACTAAGCACCATCAGGATTGTATTAGCACCGATTTTTTTAGTGCTGTACATCCAGGATGAAGTTGTTTGGCGTGCCCTTTCTGTTGGTATTTTTGCTGTAGCCGTTGTTACTGATTTTTTTGACGGGTATTTAGCCCGCCTTTACGAAGCCCAAAGCTCGTACGGTGTGTTTCTCGACCCACTGGCTGATAAATTTTTAACATTTGCAGGCTTCATCTGTTTACCTTTTATTGACGCCACGCAATTTCCGTGGTGGGCCGTAGGCATTATTGTTCTGCGAGATATTATTATCACCGCCATGCGCGTGCTGGCCGATTACCGCCAGGTGAACATGCGCACGCATTTTATTGCC
>NNSL01000460.1 GCA_003123965.1 Balneolaceae bacterium SMO_bin1 | reverse complement strand
AAAAGCCTGGATTTCCAAGAGTGTATCGATGGGTAAGGGCTGTATTATCTATCCGGGTACCACCATAAATTTTGGTTCTGCCATTCACGATTTTGTAGTGTTGAATGCAAATTGTTCGCTGGGGCATCATACCAGTGTGGGCTTGTATTCGAGTTTTGCTCCAGGGGTAAATACGGGAGGCCATAGCATCATAGGTGATGGAGTTGATATGGGAATTGGCAGCTCTACGTTACAGGAAATACAGATTGGGGCGGGAAGCATTGTGGGAGGGCAAAGCATGGTTACCAAGAATGTTAAGCCGAATGTGACCGTTGCAGGCGTCCCGGCAAAAGAATTGGTTTCAAATAATAAACCTGATGTGCAGTAATTCTGGTACAAACGGGTTCCATTCTTAAATGAAGCTACCGTGTTAAAGCCGCTGGTTAAATTTTTGATCGATCCTTTCACCATTTTTTGGGTGCTCTTGGCTGCTTTGCTAATTGCTGCCGTAATGAAAAAACAGGGTGTGTTTAAGTGGCTTTTTACTATAGCCTTACTGTGGTTCTTAATTATTTCCACACCGTTGATCCCAACACTGTTATTACACTCACTTGAGAAGAGATATACCCCGATTGATGTAAGCAAAATAACTGACAAAGATGCCCATGTTAGTATTCTGGTTCTGGGCGGCGGGCACGGGTTCGATGACCGCTTGCCAGCCAACGCTCTTTTATCACCACAGGCCCTTGGGCGTTTAAGCGAAGCAATCCGGCTTTATCGTCAACTTCCTAATAGCAGATTGATATTTTCCGGATTTTCGGCCAGCGGGCGTACCACCCAAGCTGAAATGCTGCAGAATGCCGCCGAAGTTCTTGGCGTGCAAAAAGAATCGACAAGTTTACAAGAAGAGCCTGCAAATACGCACCAAGAGATTTTGACGTATGGGCAATCTTTCCCAAGGAAAAATACGGTAATACTAGTAACCAGTGCCTATCATATGCCGCGTGCAGTATTGCTTGCGCAACAATACGAGCTAAATTTTATAGCATCTCCAGCAAACTTTCGTCTTAAGGGAAGCAGAACACACCAATGGGTGGGTACGCCGTCAACCCAAAATATTGAAAACCTTGACCTAGCCCTTTCGGAGTATGCCAGCTTAGCCTGGTACAAACTAAAGTTTTAGATAGACTTCTCAGCCACCCATATTTGATCCCAATAGCCCGCTGGCAAATGGTACCACTATGTGGGTAAATATTGCTGCCATGTTTGATTCCTCGCTATTGATTTGCATAAAAATACCAGCAAAACTTATCTAAAGAGCTCAAAATTAAGTTTCTGCAAGCTTGGCACAACTATTGTACATGTATTAGTGAGGCTAGTCTCATATTGAATTTTCACCTGAGAAAACGCCTGTTGCATACCGGCCACCATCATACATCAAAAACCGATGAACCAACATAGTCAAAGAATTTATCTTTCTGCGCCGCACATGGGGGGAAACGAGCTCGACTACATCAAGGAGGCGTTTGACACCAACTGGATTGCTCCATTAGGGGCTAATGTGGACGGTTTTGAAGCAGATATTGAGCAATACGTTGGGCTCGGCAGAAATGCTGCTGCGGTAACTTCTGGAACGGCGGCCATTCACTTGGCGCTAATTTTGTGCGGTGTTGAAGCGGGCGATGAAGTTATATGTCAGTCTTTTACCTTTTCGGCTTCGGCCAATCCCATTCTTTACGCCGGTGCCACACCTGTATTTGTTGATTCAGAAACTAAGACCTGGAATATGGATCCACAGCTTTTAGAGCAGGCCATTTTAGACCGGATGCAGTGGAATGACGGCAAAAAACCGAAAGCAATAATTGTGGTGGATCTGTATGGGATGCCGGCCAACATGGATCGAATTTTAGCGGTTGCAAACAGCTACGGAATTCCTGTAATAGAAGATGCTGCCGAGGCACTGGGTTCATCAATAAAAGGCAGAAAATGCGGCAGCTTTGGCAAGTTATCGGTGTTTTCGTTTAACGGGAATAAGATTATCACAACCTCGGGTGGGGGTGCGCTATTAAGTGCGGACGAACAAAGTATAACCCAAGCTCGATTTCTAGCTACACAAGCTCGGGATAACGCTCCTCACTACCAGCATTCGCAACTCGGCTACAATTACCGCATGAGCAATATTGTGGCGGGAATTGGGCGGGGACAAATGCAAGTGCTTGATGAGCGGGTACAAGCTCGTCGGTTTAATCACGACTATTACTTTGCAGAGTTAAATGGCAGCTGGACAAATGCCATGGCATTTGCTGACTTAGAACCAACAAGAAAGCAGACCGACAATTCGTTAAGCGGACTCTTCTTTTTGCGTGAACCAGAGGGATACATTAGTAACCGGTGGCTTCTCTACAATGCTTGTTCTTCCGGAATTTACCGGGGGCATAACACGCGAAGATATCCGATTGGCTCTTGAGGATGAAAACATAGAATCGAGGCCGCTTTGGAAACCAATGCACCAGCAGCCACTTTATCAATCGTATCCTTACTACGGCGATGGTGTATCGGAAAAGCTTTTTAAATATGGCTTGTGTTTACCCTCAGGCAGTGACCTCACCGAAAACGATCGGGTTCGTATTGTTGA
>NNSL01000303.1 GCA_003123965.1 Balneolaceae bacterium SMO_bin1 | reverse complement strand
AAACTCCATGTTCGCTCCATCACACATTGAATTAAGCAAGTCGGCCTTTCACAAAAACATGTCGTTTTTAAAAGATTACATCGGTGATGATGTAATCTTTTGCTCGGTGATCAAGGGCAATGCTTATGGTCACGGAATAGAGCAGTTTGTGCCGTTGGCCGAGGAGTGCGGCGTCCGGCATTTTGCAGTGTTCAGCGCTGATGAAGCACGGTTGGCATGCCAGGCTAAAACCGAGGAGGAAAGCCATGTGATGATCATGGGCATGATTGGCAATCAAGAGATTGTATGGGCGCTTGAGCAAGACGTTTCGTTCTATATTTTTGAGCTCGATCGCCTGCGAAAAAGCGTAGAGCTAGCCAAAAAAATGCGCATACCCGCCCGTATTCACCTGCACCTCGAAACGGGAATGAATCGCTTGGGACTCGATAATTCACACCTGAAAGAAGCCGTAGAGATTATAAAAGAAAATGAAGAGTGGCTGCAGGTTGATGGTTTTTGCACACATTATGCCGGTGCCGAAAGCGTGAGTAATCACGTGCGTGTTACCGATCAGATCAAAAATTTTAAATCGTACTGTTCATATTTAGAAGAGCAAGGCCTGCAGGCCAAATATAAGCATACGGCGTGCTCGGCGGCGGTACTTAATTACCCGGAAACAATTATGGATATGGTTCGTGTGGGCATTGCCCAATACGGGTTTTGGCCGAATCGCGAAACGTATATGAAATTTCTAAAAAATCACTCTGATATTAATAAAGTGCACAAAGATCCGCTGGAACGGGTGATGAGCTGGAAAAGTGTGGTAATGAGCACCAAAAAAGTGCCTGCCGGCGAATTTGTTGGCTATGGAACTACCTATCAAACCAGCCGGGATGAGGTTATTGCCACGGTGCCTATAGGGTATTCACATGGATTTAAGCGTAACCTCACCAACATGGGTATTGTGCTTATAAACGGTAAGCGCGCGCCCATTGCAGGATTGGTAAACATGAATCTGCTGACCATTGATATTACCGACATTCCTGATGTATCAAAAGGGGATGAAGTGGTTATTATAGGCTACCAGCAGGACGAAGAAATGACGGTTTCCTCATTCAGTGAAATGACCAACAATTTAAATTACGAAGTGTTAGTACAAATCCCCTCACGGCTGCCCCGTAAAATTGTTTCTTAGCAGCGCTAAATTTGCCGTTCAAGTATTAAGCCCGACAGCCATAACTGCCGCTGCTGGTACTGGGTGTTAAAGTACCGCTGGTTACGCCGCAATATCCAGTGATCAAACGGGAAAAACTCCGATCTAAGCTCCGGCTGAAAAAACACAAAGTTCTTGTCCGGATCGTTGCGGCTGTAAGCATATGACCACTGCACCTGATCGAAGCGACGGTCGATGTACCAGGGTGGACCAAACAGCACGTACATCATGCCGCGATCGGTTTTCCAGCCTTCCTTAAAGTTGGAGAACTGCTTGTTGGCCTCCAGCACGCGCTGATAATACATTTTTAGCACGTTCTGGGCCTTGTTTTTACTCCCGATATTCTTAAGCCAAAATCGATCGATTGCTTCTTTCAGTGAATCTGAATCTGAAATTGACATCAGGTCCTCATAGTCATCCTCATTCATTAAATAGGCAAGAGGTTGAGCCAGCTCTTGTGCTGTCTTTAATGCCGGGTAGTTGGTACTTTTTACGCCAAAATCGCGGGCCTTAAATAGTTCGCTGTCTTCCTCTGCAGAAGCCACCCGAAATCGGTAGTTGCCCCGTTCTTGCTGGGCAAACCTAAATTCGATGAACACGCTCCCTTTCTGGCGCAACGTACGCTGGCTTTCCTGAATAACGGTCTCCTCATCATATTCAATACCCTGGTATCCCAACGATGAGCTGCTATAGGTTGTATAATGCATGGGCCGTGCAATGGATGTGTCAGAGCTGAACCGAACCAAGCTAGCATTAACGGTAAGGGGATTTTCGGTTGAAGCATTTGTAGCCTGAAAGATGAACATCAGCGAATCAACGCGGCCAGGTACTGTATAAGTGGTTACCGGCTGCCAGCTGGGATCTTCAGCATCCATATTCTTCGAAAGCATGCGAATATCGGTGAGGTCAACTTCTGGATTTTCCGGATCAGGAATAGAGGTAGTGGCCGTACGGGTAATTTTTTTGCCTGAAGTTTGGTCGGTAACGGTGAAGTTTACCTCATAATTTCCGGGTGGAACTTCAATTTGCTCTTCGTAAATATAGGATTGCTGGCTGCTTACTATATTTTCATCTTTCCGGGTGATGGTTATATCCTCCCGCATGCTTTCAATCATGTTATCTTCGTTCTGCTGGCTTACCACCTGCACATCGATCGATATCTGGGCCTGCTGCTGGTTGTTAACTTCTCTGAATATAAGGCTCCCATACACAATGTCGGCGGCGATATCTATTTGCGGGCTGGTGGTCTCATCAAGAAAACCCACGGCCGAAAACCGTACTTCGGGGAAACCCGGTTTAAACTGATACTCCGAACCGCGCTCAATATCGGGGTTGGCAGCCCGGGTACACGACAAGATGTAAAAAGCGAGCAAGCAGTAGGTGAAGAACTTAACAGGTTGATTCATCATAAAATACGACCACTTATT
>NNSL01000257.1 GCA_003123965.1 Balneolaceae bacterium SMO_bin1 | reverse complement strand
CCATGTCTGACCCATGAAGTACCGTACCAAAGAAGAGCTTAAAGAATATGAAAAACTGGATCCCGTGGAGCGAATCAAGAATTACCTGCTCGATGAGGATATCGCCGATCAGGAGAAAATTGATAGCATCCAGGACGAGGTAGAAGACGAAGTAATGGAAGCCATCGATTTCGCCGAGGAAAGCGAGTTCCCCGATAAGGATGCACTCTACGATCATATGTTCGTTGAGGACGATTATCCGTTTCATACGTAATTTTAATAATTTGCTGATTAAACGATTTAACCTAGAAAAACAGAGTATTAGACATGGCTGAATTACAATTCAGGGAAGCAATTCGGGCTGCCATTGATGAAGAAATGGCCCAGGATGAAGATATTTTTGTGATGGGCGAAGAAGTGGCCGAATACGACGGTGCTTACAAAGTTACCGAAGGATTGCTCGATAAATACGGACCTAAGCGAATGATTGATACCCCCATTGCCGAGCTCGGTTTTGCCGGTATTGGCGTGGGTGCGGCCATGAATGGTTTACGGCCTATTGTTGAATTTATGACATTTAATTTTGCCGTATTGGCCGCTGATCAAATTATCAACCACGCTTCAAAAATAAAGTATATGACGGGCGGCCAGGTTGATGTTCCCATTGTTTTCCGTGGGCCAAACGCTTCTGCAGGCCAGTTAAGTGCCACGCATTCGGTTTCGTATGATTCTATGTATGCCCATTTCCCTGGTCTCAAAGTTATTTACACCTCCGAACCGGCTGACGCCAAGGGCTTGCTTAAATCAGCTATTCGGGATGACAACCCCGTACTATTTATGGAGTCTGAGCAGATGTATGGCCTAAAAGGCGAAGTGCCCGAGGAAGACGATTTCACCATTCCAATCGGCAAGGCGAAAGTGAAACGCGAGGGTAGTGATGTTACTGTTGTGGCGCATGGCAAAATGTATCATGTGGCAACCCAGGCGGCCAAGAAATTGAAGGAAGACGGCGTAGAGATGGAAATTATTGACCCGCGCACCGTCAAGCCGCTCGATATGGAAACGATTATCAAGTCCATCAAAAAAACGAACCGCTGTGTAATTGTTGATGAAGCGCACCCATTTGGCGGACTTGCGGCCGAGGTAGGCTATCTCATTCAGCGTGAAGCATTTGATTATCTAGATGCTCCGGTGCAGCGAGTCACCCTGCCCGACACAAATGCGCCGTTTGCCAAGAACCTGTTTGATGAATGGCTGCCGGGCCCGAAAGAAGTAATTGATGCTGTTAATACCGTTACTTATCGCAAGTAATTTTCCAACACTAATTTTTTAACAAAGCTTCGAAGAACATGGCTGTAAAAGTTGAAATGCCCAAATTAAGCGATACCATGGAAGAGGGGGTTATCGCCAAGTGGAATGTAACCGAAGGCGACCAGGTAGAATCCGGTGATGTAATTGCCGAGGTTGAAACCGATAAAGCCACCATGGAAGTGGAGGTGTTTGATGCCGGAACCATTTTGAAAATATTGGTTGATGAAGGGGAAGCCGTGCCCCTGGGTGAAGTGATGGCCGTGATCGGTGAAGAAGGCGAAGACATTAGTGACATTCTTGAGCAAGCCGGCGGTGGATCTGAAGCAGATGAATCAGAAGATGAAGAAACCTCGGAAGAAGAATCTAAAAAAGAGAAGGCTACCGCTGACAAAGAGAAGGACAGCAAGCTCAGCAAACCCCAGGCCGATCAGCCCGAGAAAACGAAAGCGTCTTCGAAGACAGATGACGGCCGTATAAAAGCTTCTCCGCTGGCCCGAAATATGGCCGAGGAGCAAGGCATTGATCTTAGCAAGGTACAGGGGTCGGGACCCGACGGGCGCATCATTAAGCGTGATATTGAAGAGTATGAGCCCACTGTTGAACCTGCCATGGCTGCCAGCCGTGAAGATACCGAGCACCGGGTATCGCAAATGCGCAAGACTATTGCCCGCCGGCTCTCAGAAAGTAAGTATAGCAGTCCGCATTATTACGAAACTATTGATATTGATGTGGAGCGGCTATTTACAGCCCGCAAGCAGCTCAACGAAATGATTGAGGGCAAAATCAGTTTCAATGATATTATTATTAAAGCCTGTTCGGTTGCGCTGCGTCGCCACCCAATGGTAAACAGCTCCTGGCAGGGCGATACCATTCTGGAACACGGCGATGTAAACGTCGCTTTTGCCGTGGCTATTGATGAAGGACTCATCACGCCGGTTATTAATCATACCGACCAAAAAGGATTGAAGCAGATTGGCGAAGAGAGTAAGGAACTTGCCGAAAAAGCGCGTAACCGCAAGCTGGAACCGGAGCAGATGGAAGGGAGCACGTTTACCGTGAGCAACCTCGGCATGTTTGGTATTGAGCAGTTTACGGCTATCATCAATCCACCGAATGCATGTATTTTGGCTGTTGGGGCGATCCGCGATGAGCCGGTTGTGAAAGATGGGGAAGTGGTGCCCGGCAAACGCATGAAGGTAACGCTCTCCAGCGATCACCGCATTGTGGACGGAGCCACCGCCGCACAGTTCCTGAATACGCTGAACGGCCTGCTGCAAAATCCGTTGAGCATGCTGCTGTAAGAGGAAAGCTGATTCAAAAATAATCGTAATT
>NNSL01000190.1 GCA_003123965.1 Balneolaceae bacterium SMO_bin1 | reverse complement strand
CGGGGTCATCACCACGCAGCAATGTGTTGTACATGCCGGCCGCATCGGTAAGGTTTCTGGGCACGCAAACATGCACGCCGCGCACGCCATTAATAATCATTCCCATAGGCGAACCGGTATGCCAGATTCCTTCGAGCCGGTGGCCGCGCGTTCGCACAATGGCGGGGGCTTTCTGCCCGCCCATGCTACGGTAACGCAGTGTGGCAAGATCGTCGCTGAGTGTTTGGTAGCAATACAGCAGGTAGTCGAGATACTGAATTTCGGCGATGGGCCGCAATCCGCGCAGCGCCATGCCAATTCCCTGCCCCAAAATGGTAGCTTCCCGAATGCCGGTATCTCGGACGCGAATTTCACCGTACTTATCCTGCATGTCTTCCAGGCCTTTATTTACATCGCCCAGCTTTCCGGTATCTTCACCAAAGACCAGCGTTTCGGGATATTTTTCAAAAATCTTGTCGAAATTATCGCGCAGCACCACGCGGCCGTCAACCTGTTTGGCGTCCTCATCATATTCCGGTTTCACTTCGTCAACGTTGAGTGGAGAATGATCAGATTCAGAATATAAATGGGATTGATAGCGCTCGGCGTTTTCTTTCTTGCTGGTTTCCAGCCAATCCTGCAGTTTCGCCCGTGCATCAAATGATTCGCCACGAGTCACGCGCAGTGCTTTACGCGCAGCAGATACAATATCACGCCGAAGTGGCACCATTGGCGCCTTCATCTCTTTTTTAATTGATTTAATATCTTCACTACGGCTACTGCTTGAAGCCAAATTATCGAGAAGATCTTCAACGGAGGTAAGTTCTTGCTTCATTTCGCTACGAAACGCTTTCCAGGCTGCCTTTTTGCCCTCTTTTACATGCTGCTTCGCTTCGTTCTCAATTTCGTCCAACTCGTCTTCGCTTGCGAGATTCTCATCCAACAACCACGCTCTCATTTTGTTGATGCAGCAAAAGTCCTCTTCCCACTGCAGCCGGTCGTCCGATTTGTATCGCTCATGCGAACCCGAGGTTGAGTGCCCCTGCGGCTGCGTAACTTCCTGCACATGCACCAGTACCGGCACATGCTCATGGCGGGCAATTTGTTCGGCCTTTTCGTAGGTTTCCATCAAGGCGTTGTAATCCCAGGCTTTTACTTTCAAAATTTCCCAGCCTTTTTCGTCTTCAGTCCGTTCGAACCCGGCCAAGACATCCGAAATGCTTCCTTTTGTGGTTTGGTATTTGCGCGGTACCGAAATGCCGTAACCGTCATCCCAAACCGACATTACCATGGGCACTTGCAGCACGCCGGCGGCATTAATGGTTTCCCAGAAAATACCCTCTGAGGTACTTGCATCTCCGATGGTCCCCCAAGCTACTTCGTTGCCACCATTGGAGAATTTCTTCGATTTTTCACGTTCTTGCAGTACATCTGCATTGCGATAAATTTTTGATGCTTGTGCAAGTCCCAGGAGACGCGCCATTTGTCCCGCCGTAGGCGACATATCCGGCGATGTGTTTTTCATTTTGGTGAGGTCTTTCCAGTCGCCGTTTTCATCGAGGCTGCGCGTACTGAAGTGCGCATTCATCTGCCGGCCGCCCGAATGCGGTTCTTCCTCCAGGTTGGCATGCGCATAAAGCTGGGCAAAGAACTGCTGCACCGTTACCTGATCAATAGCCATCATAAAGGTCTGATCGCGATAATAGCCGGAACGGAAATCGCCGTTTTTAAAATATTTTGCCATCGCTATTTGGGGCAACTCTTTGCCATCACCAAAAATGCCGAATTTAGCTTTGCCAGTCAGCGTTTCTTTTCGCCCTAAATACGAAGCCTCGCGACTTATAACCGCCAATTTATAATCCTCTAATATTTCAGCCTTACCTCTGCCGATATTTGAAGATTCTTTAGACTTCGCACCTTTTTTACTTTTGGTTTTAGCTTTAGCCATGACAAATATTTACTGAGTAAGTTGATTGAGCCGTAAACCCTTGGCAATTAAATTGTAATAACGACGGGGCGGGAAAATACAAGCTTCCGGCTATTTTTACAATTGGAAATTAGAAGCTGGAAAATTGAAATTAATCGAATTCGAGACCTTTCCAGCTTCCAAAGTTAGCACCGTTAGCTATCTATCATTCCATAAAACCGCCTTCCGTCATTTTGATGGGATCGAGCGCCTCATCTAGCTCTTCATCCGATAGGTCCGTCATTTCGCGAGCAACTTCTTTCACTGGCCGACCTTCTTTGAACGCTTTTTTCGCAATTTCGGCCGCTTTATCATAACCAATAATCGGATTCAGGGCTGTAACCAGCACCGGATTCCTTTCTACCATTTCGGCAATGCGCTCTTTGTTCACTGACAGTTTAGCCACCGAGCGATCGGCTTGATTGCGAACCGCATTGGCTAAAATATCAATTGATTCCAGCAAATTATGCGCCACTACCGGCAGCATCACATTCAGCTCAAAATTTCCTGACTGCCCCGCTACGGTAATGGCCGAATCGTTGCCAATTACCTGTGCGCAAACCATGGTCAGCGACTCTTCAATAACCGGATTAATTTTTCCCGGCATGATGGATGAACCGGGCTGTAGCGCTGCCAGCTGCAGTTCTCCAATACCGCTGTTAGGACCGGAATTCATCCAGCGCAGGTCATTG
>NNSL01000246.1 GCA_003123965.1 Balneolaceae bacterium SMO_bin1 | reverse complement strand
GGCGGGTCACCGATTTGTATAAAAACCGTATTACCATGCCGTTTGACCGAGATTACGAACAGTTCCGGCGGGTGCTGCAGCACGAACTCGTGCATGCCGTGATTAACGATATGTTTTATGGAGGCAGCGTGCAGTCGCTGTTGCAGGGCAATGCGCTGCAAATACCTCTATGGTTCAACGAAGGTATTGCTGAGTATGAGGCCGCCGGCTGGGATACCAATTCGGACATGTATATTCGTGATGCCGTGATTAATAATTACCTCTCGGATATTCCGCAGCTCAGCGGGTATTATGCCTACCGCGGCGGACAATCGTTGTGGAATTTTATAGTCGAAGAATACGGGCGAAATAAAATCACCGAAATATTCCAGTTTGTTAAAAGCTTGCGGAGCGTTGAAGCGGCATTTCAGCGGGCACTGGGACTCAATATAGAAGAGCTGAGCGAGCGTTGGAAAGATTACTACCGCGAGCGCTATTTGCCGGAAGTTGCTGAGCGCGAAGATATTGATGATTTTGGCGATTTGCTTACCGAACGCAGCAAGGCCGGTACGTACAACACAAGTCCAGCTTTTTCTCCGCAAGGCGATAAAATTGCCCTGATTACTAATGAGCGCGGTTATTTTGATGTTGTGGTGATTAATGCCATAACCGGCGAACGCATTAAAACGCTCATTAAAGGTAATGATAACATCAACTTTGAAGAGCTGAATATTCTAAATCCCAACTTGGCGTGGTCGCCCGACGGCAGCAAAATTGCGCTTTCGGCGAAATCAGAAGGCAAAGATCAGTTGGCAATTGTTGATTATAACACCGGAGAGCGCCGATTCGTAGAATTTCCCAATCTGGATGCCATCGGTTCGGTTGCGTGGTCACCGGATGGTAACAAAATTGCCTTTGACGGCAGCATTGGTCCATTTTCAGATATTTTTGTTTATGACCTTGAAAAGCAGAATTTAACAAACCTAACGGGTGATGTAGCAACTGATATGAAACCGGCATGGGGCGCCGATTCGGAAACCATTTACTTTACCTCGGCGCGCGGAGATATACTGCAGCTTAACGATCTGCTCACGAATGTCACATTGCTGGGTACAAACGATATGTACACCACCGATATCTATCGGGCCCGACTGGGTGATCAGCGGGTTGAACGGCTCACCCAAACTCCGCTTTGGAATGAATATCACCCCGAAACAACCCGGGACGGTCGCGTAATATTTATTTCTGATGAAAACGGTATTCCCAACATTTACCAGCTAAATACCGCCGAGCGTACCACTACGCCGCTGACGAATTTGGAAACCGGCGCGCAGCAAATTTCACTAAGTGCCGACGGCAGCCGACTTGCAGTAAGTACTATTAACGAAGGCTATCTCGACATTTTTACGGTATCGGCTCCTTTTTCTCGCGCTAAAGAAGATCGGTTGACCGATAACCACTGGGCGAATCGGCGCGCCAATGAATCATTCGGGGAACGCGTGCCAGCAATTGATTATGTAAAAGATTTCGCACGATCATTTGAGTTTGTGGGACCGGTTGAAACCGGCGACATTTTCACTGAGTCGCAAGATACTATGCAGGCCATCACCACAGCCGATACGGTAGCGGCAGCCGATGAGGCGATGCGTCAGCTACAAACCGATACCACCGATACCGTTGAGCAGGATAGCGAAAATATCGATTTCCGAAATTATGTGTTTAATGAAGAGGTAGAGCAGGATACCAGTTTTGCCAATGAGTATCTGGGAGAAGACGTTTTTGGAATTGAAAATAACCAAACCGAAAATGGGCGCTACATTCCCAAAGACTACCGGCTAAAGTTTAGTACTGATCTGGTTTACGCAGGAGGTGGGTTTAACACGTATTACGGGGCTAACGGACTTACACAAGTTCAGTTTAGCGACTTGCTGGGTGATCACCGCATTTCGTTTGGTACAAATCTCGTATTTGATTTGCGAAACAGCAGCTATTCGCTGCAATATGGTAATTTCAAGAATAGAACTAACTGGGTATTCAGCCTTTCACACACGGCGTACAGCTATGCTACACGCTCCAATCAAGCTCTTCGTTACAGGTTTTTCTCAGGTGGCGTAACGGCCCAATTTCCGATAAATAAGTTTAAACGGCTTGATTTTTCCCTGTCAGGCGTTAGTATTTCGCAAGATTTTACGTTCTTGGGTATCGATTCCACCAATAATAAAAATTCCAGCTTTGCTTATCCGCAGCTTACCTATACCAACGATAAAACGCTGCCCGGCTATATTACCCCGGCGGGTGGTTTCCGGTACGCGCTTGGCGTAAGTGCCAGTCCGCCCATCACCGACGAAACACTTCAGTTCGGTTCTGTACTGGGCGACTTTCGTAAATACTTTAATCTAGGAAGCCGTTACAGCGTGGCTCTGCGCGGTTCTGCTGGTGCGTCATTTGGCCGTGATTCCCAAACATATTTTCTCGGTGGGGTTCAGGGATGGCTGAACCGGCAATTTTTCCAATGCAACTATAGCGCTCGACCGATTTGGCAGTTCGTTTATTGCGCAACCGGCTATTCCGCTGCGCGGGCATCAGTATTTTGATATCACCGGTGATAAATTTTCGCTGGTTAATGCTGAGTTCCGGTTTCCATTGTTTGCTGCTATTTTGCCC
>NNSL01000185.1 GCA_003123965.1 Balneolaceae bacterium SMO_bin1 | reverse complement strand
ACATATTTCGTAGTTGCTCGACCAATACCCATATCGAAAACACCAAAATAGCCAATGAGTATCCAAACTATCGTAAGTATACCAAAGCGCTCAGTTCCAAGTCCATCAATTACAAAAGGTATGGATACAACAGCAAATAATAGCGGTATTGCTAAACCTGCTATATTAATAAAGGTATTACGAGCAAGTATGCTATTGGAATTCAGGGAAGGTGTTGGAGAACTTTTCATCTATTCATTTACTCCTACTAAACATAGACTTTGAAGCATATAGACATTCGATGAGAATCTGCTTGTGTGTAATATTTGGAGAAGTCAATATATAGCTTCTTTGGTTTTCAACTTTAATATTTAGGGAATGGAGAAAAGCTTTGCCTACCGTATTGAACTACTAATGATTATTAAAAAAATCACTTTAAGAAACTTAATTAAACTCGGTTCTTAAAGAATAGTAGATATCTTTTCCCGCTATATAAATGAATGAAACAACCAGTCCCAAGATGATTGAAACGATAAGTATGAACGGACGATTGGGTCCGCTGGCGCTGGTAGGTACATTTACTTCCTGCAGCGGTTTAAAAACCGGAGTTTGCTCCTGCACTTTCATACGCGCCGCCATAAGCTGCTGAGAAACATTATTGTACATACTGGTCGCCAGATCAAATTCCGTTTGCAGGCGTCGTTCTTCTGTTCGGGCCGTAGCCGTTGAAGGATTAATATTCTGATCCTGAAACTCCGCCAGCTGGTTCTGGGCTGTTTCAAATCGCTCACGTGCCTGCTCGTGCTGCAGCTGAGCATATTCCAAGTTCTCCTGCGCTTTTTGCGTACTGTACGATTTCACGAACGTTTTAAGCATATTTATCGCCGTTCTATTTACTTGTGCTGCAGCGGCTGGATCGGGCATTTGAGCCGTAATATTCAGCACGCCGGTCTGGCTGTCAAGTTCAATGGTGATACGCTGCTGCATTTGCTGTATAGCCCCAAGCTCTTCACCCGATAATGCTACCACAGAATCGGCATCAAAGTGCTGGCGGGCCCATTGCAGGGTGGGACTCACGGTAGTGTCTTCGGCAGCGAGTTTGCCCGGCAACCCAATGGTGTAACCTAAAATAAGTCCGATCAAAGATGGGCGATGAAGTTCCTCGAAATAGGTATAGCCTGTCACCGTGGTATCCATATTGGAAAAATAGTACTCTTTTTCCAGCAGATTATTTTGAAAGAAAGGCTTTGTAACAATACGGGGATAAACCATGGGCGGAATACCACCTTCGTCCGACATATTCAGGGATCCCAAATTCCCCAACCCTAGCATCCCCGTATAATTTTGAAGAAGATTTCCGGCAGAACTTCCCGAGCTTTCCGTGTCGGGCAAGAGCAGCGCATCTGAAGTGTAAACCGGAGTGCTGAAAAGAGCAATCAACAGCCCCAGAATTAAAAAACCACCGGTAATTTTAGCAATCAACCAGCGCTGGTTTCGCATGGAATGATACAGAGCCACCAAATCGACGGCATTACCGTTTTCTTCTTCCCGCTGGTCTGCTTCTACCGGAACCAGGCGATATTCTCGGGCCGGCAGCGGCTCATCATTATTTGCGCTGTTTTCGGTCGAATTATTTTCGTCGTGATTACTCAGAGTAAGGCCTCAATTTATTAAAAACGTGTTTTCGCACAAATGATACGGATTTTTAGAGTGCCGAGAAAGGCAAATATAGATCAGCGGGTTCAACATCAATTTGCTGATGCCCCACCTCCTGTCAGCAAGCAGCCCAATTTTTATGCAGACCCAATTTTAATTTCCTATTTTGGGGCGATTAGTTTAATTGACTCACAATAAAATTGCTCTGCATCATCAATAAATTAGAACTCCTAATCCATGAATAATCCCATTCTGGTCACCGGCATCCATCGATCCGGTAGTACATTTGTGGGACGCATGTTGAGCATCAACAGCGAGGTGGCCTACATACAGGAACCGTTTAACCAAGCCTATGGATTGGGAGTATTTGATACGGATTATAAATATCTGACTGGTGCTACTATTGATCCAGAAATACGGCAGGCACTGGATGATTTGATCCATTTGAATCAAGCCAATTTTCAAATCCCGTCGCTTCTGCATCAACACGAGAATGTGGCCAATCGATGGAAACTGATAAAGGAATGGTCACGTGCCAAGGGTGAGGTGGATATCAGCCAGTTCTTGAAGCGACTCTTCTTTAAATCAAAAGCGCAGCTAGGTTTTGAGTTGGCCAAGCGGAGCCCCTTGGTGAAGCGGCTGCTGCTTAAAGATCCACTCGCGGCGCTTTCAAGTGAATATCTATATCACCAGTATGATATGCAGGTTGTTGTGTTAATACGGCATCCGTTGAGTTTTGCCGGCAGTGTTAAGCGCCTAAACTGGAATTTCGACTTTAATAGCTTTTTAGAGCAACCGGAACTTATGGACGAACACCTTGCCCCCTACCGAGATAAAATGCTGACATTGCAGGGGCAAAAAGGGTCAATTATCCAAAATGCAGCCTTGGTGTGGAACTGTATTTACAGCGTGCTGCAAACGTACATCAACCGTAACAGCGCGTTTATTACCATACGGCACGAAGATATCGCGCGAAAACCAATTAATGAGTTTAAAAAACTATA
>NNSL01000192.1 GCA_003123965.1 Balneolaceae bacterium SMO_bin1 | reverse complement strand
ATTACCGTCGGGTAATGTGCACCACCTGCCGCACTTACTACCATCGATTTACTAATAAATCCGTTAAAAAGTGGGAATCCGGAAATTGAGAATGCCCCGATCATATACAACCCAACTACAATTGGCATTTTCTTGGCAAAGCCTCCGAGTTCGGTTAGTTTGCTTTTACCCGTAGCGTAAATTACCGCACCGGCTCCCATAAAGAGCAGGGATTTATAGAGAATATGACTGAAAGCGTGTGCCGTAGTTCCGTTGATGGCCATTTCGGTTCCAACACCTACACCGGCTACCATATAGCCCACCTGACTCACAATGTGGTAGGCCAGAATTTCGCGGATATCGTTTACCAGTACCGCATAGACAACACCGTACAGGGCCATTGCCACGCCCCAGTACACCAAAATATCCCAGCCGGGAAACAGGCGAATCAAAATGTAAACCGCCGATTTGGTTGTGAAGGCACTCATAAATACCGCACCTGTAATTGTTGCTTTGGGATAGGCATCTGCCAGCCACGCGTGCAGCGGCGGGATCGCAGAGTTTAATCCTACGCCAAGCAACATAAAGATGTTTGCAAGACTGTAGGTTTGTTCCAGACTCTCAATGAGGAATGATCCTCCGCTATTAAGGTGCAGAAGAATACCAGACATTAGGAGTCCGCCGCCGAAAATGTGAACCAGCACATAACGCATGCCGGCTTTGTCGGATGCTTCGGTTTGGCGTGCCCAGATCAACCATGTTGAAGCGGCAGCCATAATTTCCCAGAAGAAAAACAGGGTAAAAAAGTCGCCTGCAAAGGTAACACCAAGAGCACCGCCCGCATAGGCAAGGGCTGAGGTTTGCTGCCCCAAATCCTTAAGGTGAAAAGCATATACGCCACCAATAATGGCAATCATCACAAAGATGGTACCGAAAATACGACTCAGGGAATCAACGGCAAGCAGATGTAATTCGTAACTGGCAAAGGGCAACTGTAACAAGCTGCCTTCGGGGAGATTCCATAGTACCCCCAGGGCTACCAGTGGAAACAGGATAAAAGCAGAACTGCGCAGGCGCTCCGGTATCAGTGGGAGCAGGAAGGCTCCCAGAATCAAAATAATTGCAGGTACAGAAAGTAGCTCAACGATCATAATAATCTTCGTCGCTTAAAATGAAAAGTTTGCCTAACCACTTTGAGATGTAGATGATAGCAACGCATCCCACAAATCCCCATATAGCGTAAAATGCAGGAATGTGGTTCCACCAGTGGGGATCCTTGATTTTCATAAATCCGAACTCAAGGATTAAGCTGATGATAAAAACGATGCCAAGTGCTATCCAATGCCACTTCTTCATAAGTACAAGTGTTAGAAAATGGTTGAAGCTATTGATGTTGCTAAATCAAAAAAGTTGAAAAACATATTGGGATAAATCCCAAATAAAACAGAAAGTATAGCGGTACCTGTCAGCGGAACAACCATAAAAGGTGAGGCTTCGGTATGGCCTTCAAGTTCCGGTCCTCCTTTTTTAAAGTATGCCCGGTGGATGATGGGGAAAAAGTATCCCACGTTTAGTAATCCACTGATGATTAAAATAATTAGCGGGATCATCATGTCGCCTTCGAGTACTCCGGAGGCAAGATACCATTTACTTACAAATCCGTTAATAGGAGGTATGCCGGCCAGTCCCATTGAACCAATTACAAAAGCGCCCATTGTCCACGGCATTACAGTGGCAATGCCGTTCATGTTGCTAATATTCTTCTTATGTAGATTTACCATGATCGCTCCAGCGCAGAAAAACAGCGTAATTTTCATGGTTGCATGCGTAGAAATGTGCATAATACTACCAATGAGTCCGGTCTCGGTGAGCAGGGCGGCCCCTAAGACGATATATGAGAGATGCCCCACTGTAGAGTATGCCAGCCGCCGCTTGAGATTGTCTTGGGCAAATGCCAGCAGTGACGCGACAATAACGGTAAAGCCGGCCAAGATCATAAGAATTTCGTTGAGACCGAAAGCCGCCATCACATCGGGACCAAAAATAAATCCAACCACTCGAATGACCCCAAACACCCCGGACTTTACTACGGCTACTGCGTGTAGTAGCGCGCTGACCGGCGTGGGAGCCGCCATGGCGGAGGGCAACCAGCTGTGCAGTGGCATGATGCCTGCTTTAACGCCTACACCGCCTAAAAAGAGCAGGAAAATAGTTATAGCCATCGAATGAGAAAGTTCAGCATCGCCAAAAATTCCACCGGCTTGAAAGTCGAGCGTTCCGGTAATAGAATAGGTGATTCCGGCGGCGGCAATGAGCAGAAGTCCGGCAGTTAGGGTATAGGTCAAATATTTGCGGCCGGCTGCGATGGCTTTTTTGTTTTCGCTGTGGATGACCAGCGGGTAAGTGGCCAGCGTTAGCATTTCGTAAAAGATGATGAAGGTCAACAGGTTGCCGGAGAAGGCTATGCCGATGGTTGAGGATAAACAGACGGCGAAACTGGCAAAATACCGGGTTTGCTTTTTCTCATCGTGGCCGCGCATGTAGCCGATTGAATAAAAGGAGGTGAAAATCCACAGTCCTGAAGCAATCAAGGCAAAGAAAACGCCAAAGGTATCGGCTTTGAGTACCAGCGGTAGATTTGGAGCAATTTCAATCAGGGTTATTTCGATGGCTTTGCCTTCTAAGGCAG
>NNSL01000270.1 GCA_003123965.1 Balneolaceae bacterium SMO_bin1 | reverse complement strand
AGCGCCAATGAAAGAGTTCCGCAAAACGAACGACTGTTCGGCAGGGTTGTTTTAAAAAGTTGATAGGCTTCCGAGCCGCTGGCATAGCCCACCAGCCAGCCGCCTATCAGTATTATCACAAAAGAAATACTCCCGCCGATAATGGCACGTTGTAAGTCAACTTTAATAGCCTCGGTGTCGGGCGAATATTTTCTTACGAATGATGTACTATTCTCTTCTGATTCCATAATCCCTTTTAATGTTGAATTAGCGTATCAGCTCTTATCCCTTTGTCACTGTTTAACTAAATTTTGGCTTTCATTTATGTAAAGCTTTACGAATCGTTTATTTAGCTTTGAACCATCCCAATATTAATTACTGCTGCTGACTTTTGATTTCAATTAAATCAAAAACAGGCCTGCTTGGTCGTAACATTCAGAACCGCTGGTCATTTGTCGATAAAAATTATCAAAGCCCATTGCTCTAACTCGTTAATTCTGCCCGGAATCCCATCCGCGTACGCCCTTCAATAAGATGTCATCTAACTGGTGTTCGTCGCTGTCATTATGCATTACCGAAATATCACCGGTTGCCTCCATGATAACGGCATAAATTTGGCTCAATTGGGTTACATTTGCTTCTCTTAACTTCGCGCGCAAATCATCGTGGGTAACTTTGGCTATTTTTAGGTTTTCATCGAGCACCGTTGAGCCTTTCATAAGCAGAATGGGGTCATTTTCTACAAGCTTGGTCATAATTGGCGACTTTCCCCGTAGATTGGCCACAATCATTTGAATTCCAAATAAGGAGCCCAATCCTATAACAGCCTGTAACAAGGGCGGATCTTTTGCTAAAATTGTGCTGGCAATAATAGAGCCAAATGCAACAGTAATGGCAAAGTCGAAACTGGACATTTTTGAAAAAGACCGTAAACCCGCTATTCGGGTAAAAGCAATCAGCGCAATGTAAATACCGATGGTGGTAATAATAACCATCAACACGGCAGACCATGAGGTGACAATCCAAGATGCATCCATGATAAATCAGATTTGTTAAGTGAGTAAAATTGCTAAAGAGATTGATCTAACATCAACAATAATTAATCAAAAATCTAATGATGGCATCCGCCTTAATTTCTTTGAATCATTTTTCCCGCTTCCATGTATAAAAAAGGTCACCCTGAACGATCTATGATTTCAGAAATATTCACTCAATTATTTATCCATGCTTTCAACTGTTAAGGATAAGATTTTAAATATTAAGCAGGAAGACGTTCTTGAACATGCCCGTGAACAGGATCTTGATGTGCAGTCTATCGAAGACTTTCGCAATATGGGCCCGCACTATGAGCGAATTGAGGCTTTAATGGATGATTATCGGTCCTCCTTCAGAAGCTCAAGCGCACTCAGCGGCCTAACCACAGGCATAGGTGGCTTTACTACATCGGTTACTTTTGCCGGCCTTGATACCATTTCGCTGTCTATACAATTGTACCGCCTTTCGCAGCGATTTGCCATCTTAAACGGTTTCGACGGCGAAGACCCACTGCACCAAAACAAAATGCTAAATATTTACTTTGAGGCCCTGAGCCTTAACGCTGTGACCCAGGCAACCATTAAACATCAAATGCTGAAGGCCAGCGCGGCAGCCGGTACGCTTGGGGCTTCGAACAGCAGTATTGTGCTGCGTGCAATCATCAATGTTGGTAAACTGCTGGGCAAAAATATATCATCGAGAAAGGCTGGACGACTTGTACCTGTATTTGGCGGCGTGGTAGGTGCTACAGTAAATTATTCCTTTGCCAATGCCACCAGCAAGCGCATGAAAAAAGCTTACAAACGAGCTTATTTTGATACATGGCAACGCGACGGCTGGTTTTCATAAGCACTAAGGTATGATATGTACCCGTCCTTGCAGAATCATTATTCAAAAGCCCGATGATACACTTTATTACCATCCATCCACGTCTGTTGTACTTTTATTTCATTCAGCGTTTCGGTTGGGCAGTCCGTCGGATAGTCTTCAAGTAACATAAAGTCGGCTTTGGCTCCGGGCTTAATTGTTCCCTTCATGTCTTCGGCAAACTCTAGGTAGGGCGGCACAGCCGTATAGCCTTTGAAAGCGGTTTCAAAATCAAGCTTTTCGCTGGGTATCCAACCACCTTTCGGGTGCCCCTCCCGGTCGGTGCGATTTACGGCGGCAAAAATATGTTCAAAGGGATTCAACGGACCAATAGGTGCATCAGAACTGAGTGATACCGGTGACCCAGTATCAATCACAGATTTAGCCATTCCGCAATACGGCCCGCGTTTTTCACCAAGCCATTTGGCATAGTTATTCCATTCATCCAGTAAAAAACCAGGCTGCGATTCAATACAGGGTTTTACTTCGCGCAAGCGTTGGAGCAGCGCATCCGATAAGGTGTCGGCGTGGATGATGCGATGCCGCATGCTATTTTCGGTTTGGGCGATCGCATTCAGCGCAGTTTTAACGGCACGGTCACCAATGCAGTGCATGGCAACCTGCATGTTATTTTCTTCTGCAAGGCGTAGCATTTCATTAAGTTCATCCTGCTTATAGAGCAAGGTACCCCGCGTTTTGGGATCGTCGTGGTACGGTTCTTCGAGCGCGGCGGTATGCAGGCGATGCGTGCCGTCTACAAATATTTTAAAGGCTCCCACCCGCACTTTGCTCGGTACCATC
>NNSL01000235.1 GCA_003123965.1 Balneolaceae bacterium SMO_bin1 | reverse complement strand
AGCTGCCTTGCCTCCACCGCCATATACAATCAGCTCTTCGGGCTTTTCAGCCACGTCCGGGTCGAGGTTGTTCATCAGCATGCGCAAGGCGGCTTCCTGGTGCCACCCCTTGCAGTTAAGTTCAGTTCCGGTGGGTGCTTTGATGTTTTCGACAACGCCTTGATTATTACTCATCATGCTAGATCTTAAATTGACGGTTCAAGTCAAGGTATAAAAATATATTTCGTGTTGCGTATTACGACTGAATTACTGCCACTGCCTCCTGGTTACCGGCAATATCCATCGCATGAATTGATTAATTACTTATAACTCGTCGCTCATTACTCTGTACTAATCACTTGCTTCACTTTAATGGTTTAATTATCATGCACGGCAGCTTTTGCATTTAAGCCTTTCAAATAATAATTAGAAATTAAATAAAGGAACTCCATGGCAAATGAAACCTCGGGGGCTATGAGCCATTCTCAAAAGCGCGATTTTTTCGGGCATCCGCGCGGCCTTTCAACTTTATTTTTCACTGAATTCTGGGAGCGCTTCAGCTATTATGGAATGCGCGCCCTGCTGGTACTTTTTATGACGGCCGAAGCAGTGGGCAGCAATCCCGGGCTCGGCTTTGATGTCGGACGTGCCACAGCCATTTACGGGCTATATACCTTTTTTGTTTACGTGCTGTCGCTGCCCGGCGGCTGGGTAGCCGACAACCTCTGGGGGCAACGCAAAGCAGTATTTGTCGGAGGTTGTATTATTGCCGCAGGCCACTTTAGCATGGCCATCCCCACCACCACCTTCTTCTTTATTGGCCTTGCACTTATTGTGATTGGAACCGGGCTGCTGAAGCCCAATGTAAGCTCTATGGTGGGCGATTTGTATCCCGAGGGCGGAGCTAACCGCGATGCCGGATTCTCCATTTTCTACATGGGTATTAACTTTGGTGCTATTTTGGGGCCATTGCTTTGCGGACTGCTGGGCGAAGGGTACAATTGGCACTGGGGCTTCTCACTGGCCGGTATAGGCATGGTATTTGGACTTATTACTTACAAAATTGGCGGCAAGTTTTTAGGTGATGCCGGTGATCTAAAAACCGGAGAAAGCCAGGAAGTCATAAATAAGCGCAGCAGAAAGTTTTATGGCATCCTTTCGGTAGTAGTGGCAATTATTGTTCTGTTTGGCTTTTTGATGAGCTCAGGAGCCATTGACATTACGCTTACCACCCTGGCTGAATATCTCGGGTATGGTACCGTAGTGATTACCATCGCCTTTTTTGGATATATCATATTTTTTGGCGGCCACAATACCGAAGAGAAGAAAAAGCTGGGCGTTATTTTCTGGCTCTTTATTTTGGCGGCTCTGTTTTGGAGTGGGTTTGAGCAGGCCGGCTCATCACTGAACTTATTTGCACAAGACCTCACTGACCGTTCATTTGGCCCAAGCGGATGGCTTGCAAACTGGGGCAGCATTGCACTAACCCTGGCCATCGCCCTTCCCGTCTTCTACACTGTTTATCGATTATTTAAACGTGATGATCTCTGGTCGCTCGCAAAATGGGTTGTTGGAATTGCATCCATTGGTGTTCTGGCACTTTTATACTGGATATTTTACAGCATCGGCGGAGGTTGGACCACCCCAGCCAGTACGCTGCAGCTTATCAACCCCACCTTTATCGTAATTCTGGCACCTATCTTCGGCTGGATGTGGACCTGGCTTGCTACCCGTAACGCCAACCCTTCAATTCCGGTCAAGTTTGGGCTCGGCCTGCTTGGCCTTGCCGCCGGATTCTTCGTGCTGTCGTGGGGCGCTGCCAACGCATCCCCTGATGCGCCCGTTTCAGTATCATGGTTAATTGTCACTTACTTCCTGCACACCTGTGGTGAGCTTGCGCTATCGCCGGTGGGACTTTCATCCATGACCAAGCTGGCACCGAAGAGCCGGGTGAGCCAAATGATGGGTATCTGGTTTGTAGCCGCAGCGCTCGGCAACCTGTTTGCGGGACTGATGGCGGGAACGCTGGAAACGCAAACGCCAAGCAGCCTCTTCTGGACCGTGGCCATGATTATTGGCGGCGGTGGTATTGTAGCCCTTCTGGCCAGTCCTTTTGTAAAACGATTAATGGGAGATGTGAAATAAGGCTCTCGTTTTCTGGACTTTGAAACCCCTTCGGGATTCTAATTCTGAAGGGGTTTTCTATTTAGATAGCTTAAATAAGTATTAATATTCTACTTTTATAAAGCTTAACAGCCTGCAATGATTATATTTCTTTAATCTGTAACGAACCTGTCCGGTTTTTATCTTATTATTACAGTTCTAAAGAAACACATCTCAATACGTTAGGCAGGCATAAGCAGGGATAAAACGCTAATTAGATCATCCTCTCAGATCGCTTTCCCTATTAACATCCAAAAACTGAGAGGTATAGTATGCTAGAGTCAAGCCTAAGCAGAACCGCTCGCCATATAGTAAGGCGCAAAGCAAAATCATTACTGATGTTAACCTGTGCAGCCGTGCTGGTAATATCCTGTAATGAAAGCAGTCTTAATTCACCAGAAAGCCAAACGAGCATTGACATTGGCAACATCGAAACGCCGCCGCCCGGCACATATGATGGCCCCGTTAGTAATTTTACCCCCGTGGCTTACGACCTGGATCATGCCCCCGACGGCAGTATTCTGGTAACACAGAATAATCTTATT
>NNSL01000252.1 GCA_003123965.1 Balneolaceae bacterium SMO_bin1 | reverse complement strand
CTGGTCAGGTTCAAAATCCTTATTGATAGTGCCCGTAGCCCGAACGGCATCAAAAATCGACTCATTGGCCGCAATCATCAATCCCACCTTCAAAAAGTGCATTTTCGGCATCTTTAAACGTTTCATCACCGGGCAACAGCGGAATGAAGCCGACGCCGCCACGTCCCTCCAGCGGGTTGATAAATCCGATGGTGCCGTCACCCCCAAACGACGTCTTAACATTATTGGCGTCAATGATGTCAAAAAGGATATTTTCATACTGAAAAATATCGTAGTCGCTGTAATTCTGGCCATTATCGCTAAAATTGAGGCGGAAGGTGGGAACCACGCGCAGATCATAGTCTGCATCAAACTGCAGATCAAATTCAACCGTAGTGCTGTCCCCTGTGGCCAGTAAGCCGATAGTTTTGTTTGGCTGTTGAATGGTCACTCCGCCGTTGGTTTCCAGTTCAAGCCGGAGCTGCAGGTTCGATGATGGCCGGCCATAGTTGATCACTTTTACTGTAACTGTACCACTTTCGCCGATGCCCAGCTTGTTGCCATCGTCATTCGTAAAATTAACCGATTTTATGCGCAGGCCCGGGTAGTTAGTCGAAACTGCTTCAGAGGCATCCAGTATGCCGTGCCCCAGCCTTGCGTTACCCGTATTTAAAAATGTAGAAGAAGCACGAATTTGCGTGGCAATGCGCTGGGATGACCAATCCGGATGAAGTGCTTTTACCAATCCGGCTAAACCTGCCGCCACCGGTGCGGCCATGGAAGTGCCCGATTTGCTGACAAACGTATTTCCATAGCTTGTGCTGCGCAAACCGGAACCGGTAGCAAAAACATCAATCTTGTACCCGATATTGGAATACACCGATGGTTGCCCCGAAGTCTCCACTGATCCCACCGAAAGTGCATTGGTATAGGCCGAAGGATAAATAACCATTTCTTCACCGTCATTACCCGCAGCTCCTACCACAAGGGCACCGGCATCATTCGCAAAATCAATTACGTCGTTTTCGAACTGCGAAAACCCGCCTCCCCCCCAGCTGCAATTAATAATGTCGGCGCCTTGGGTAGCTGCATAAATGATACTTTCATAGCCAAATCCAATCTGTCGAGACTCGTCAGTACTGGTGGTTGGATCGTCGGGGATACCACCCGCTTTGAGAGCCATATATCGACTATTGAATCCGGCTCCCGCCATTCCTTCACCGTTATTGGTTTCAGCGGTGGCAATACCGGCCACGTGTGTCCCGTGATCGGTGCCGTCTAAAATCGGATCATTATCGGATGAAGCCTCGCTGGTTACCCCGCCGCTTGCCCAAAAATCCCAGCCGAAAATATCGTCTGCAAAATCATTTCCGTCCGTATCATTACCGGTTAGCAGCGGTGATCCGTCGGCCAGGGCATCGGCCAGATTAATCTTTCCGTCGCCGTTAAAATCGCCCCCGTTTCGAACCAAATAGTCTTTCACTTCGCTTGAGGTGATTTCGCCACTGGCATCGGCATCAACCTGTGATCGCACTCCCGGATTCACCTCATCGGTGTTGATCCACAGCTTCTCATCCAAGTCCGGATGCATGTAGTTAACGCCGCCGTCCACAATGGCAATCACTACATCGGCCGAACCGCGCGTTACGTCCCACGCATCGGTAAACCGGTGATAATGCTGGAATGAATTGCTGGTGGGGTCGTTAGGCGTAAACTGGAGCTTGCGAATAAATTTGGGTTCTGCGTACTCAATACCAGGCATCTTAGCCAGCTTGGCGGCCAGCACGCGGGCGTCGGTGCTGGCTGTGTAGCTGACTTCAAAAATGCGGCTCAGACTTTGGGCTGATTCCCGTATTTGCGGCTGACCTGTCTGCAGGGCTGAATAACGATCAGGTGCCAGCACCGGCTCAATGCGCATTGTGCCAGCCTCTTGAAGTACCCGCTGCACCTCTGCTCGTGGATCAACCTGCTGCTGCGAACGGATTTTTTGCAGCTGATTCTCCGTTTTGTACTTGATAATTAACTTGCCATCAAAATACTGCTGGGCGGTCACCGGCTGTACAAAAATCAAGACTAGAAATAAGACGCCTAACAGCGACCGGAGCGATACAATCATGGGGCTTGGGAGGTAAAGAAATGATTAAAATTCTCTTTTAAGTTTAATTATTATTGATCAAAAAAGTAAGTTTATACGAATTGGCAATATAAATGAACCGCGTAATTCCTGAATGGGCAACTCAAAGAAGAAAAACCAGCCTGCGCGCCGCGTAGCCGCAATTGACCTCGGCACAAACTCCTTCCATGCTGTTGTGATGGATATCTACCCCGACGGCAGTTTTCGCCGTATTGATAAACTTAAAGAAATGGTGGTGCTTGCCGAGCGCGGCATGAAAAATAATCTCTCTGAAGACGCTATGAAGCGCGGGCTCGATGCGCTCTACAAAATCAAAGTGCTTTGCGATAATATCGGCGTCGATGAAATTGTGGCCTATGCAACCAGCGCCATCCGGGAGGCTACCAACGGCGGTGAATTTATTCAGCGCATGATTGATGAAGTGGGTGTAAAAGCACTGGCTATTCCCGGCAAAAAAGAAGCCAACTTAATCGGTCAGGCTATACAGCATGCCGTTTCGCTGGACGAATCGCCTGTTTTGATGGTGGACATCGGCGGGGGCAGTGTGGAGTTTATTATTGGTAACCGGGATGA
>NNSL01000211.1 GCA_003123965.1 Balneolaceae bacterium SMO_bin1 | reverse complement strand
AAGGGACAGGTTCACCGCATTCAGCATAAGTTCTACGCACATAAATATGACAATAGCGTTTTTGCGAATCAGCACGCCAATCATTCCAATACAAAACAGAAGCGCACTAAGCGCCAAATACCAATCAATCTCCATCATTAATCATCCCCGGTTATAACTTTGTGTTGAGCAATCATCAAGGCGCCGTTCATGGCTGCAGTAAGTAGCAGAGCAATGATGTGAAACGGGAGCAGATATGTTGAGTAGAGCACCTCACCCACGGCTTCAACGGTTCCAATTTCGGCTACCTGCGCCGGCATTTCCGGCAGCATATCTGATACGGTGCCAAAGCTATACAGAATCTGGGCCAGCACGGCTACACCAAATATGAACGCAACAAAATACTTTACCCTTAGCTTGCTAAACAGGCTTTCTTCCTCGTCAACATTGAGCAACATAATCACAAATAGAAACAGTACCATAATAGCGCCGGCGTACACCAGAATCTGGATTATTGCCAAAAACTGCGCCTGTAACAGCAAATAGATACCAGCCAGCGCTACCATGTTTAACACCAGAAAAAGAGCACTGTTCACCGTATTTCGGCTGATAACCATGGCCAGCGCAGAAGCGATGGCCATCAGAGCCAAGAATATGAATATGTAGCTAATCATGAATTATGCTTAAATTGAATTGGCTGTAAAGGTAGCGTTTTTTGATTATGGCTTCAAGGTAATTTTGAGACTACCAAAAATAAATCAGTCCCGTAATTCCCAACACCCAGCAGTACCAGGCAAACGGGTGAATACCTTTATTTTGCAGCAAAATAATAAGGTATTTCAGCGCAAAGTATCCCGAAATAAAAGCCGTAAAAAAACCGACGATCAACGCAAATGCATCATTGGCCGCTACGCCAACTTCCACCATCTCTTTTATTTCCAACAGCATGGCGCCGGCAATAACGGGAATCACCATTAAAAAGGAAAAATCGGCCACTTCTTTACGCTTGATGCCCAAATACAAGCCGAGCGAAATAGTAGAACCCGACCGACTTATGCCCGGCAGAATCGCAAATGCCTGCGCCAAACCAATGCCAAATGCACGGCTTCCGTTTAAGTGATTGGGAAATGAATCTCGAAATTTAGTTAGAAAAAGAATAGCCCCGGTAACCAGCAGCATGACGGATACCATAAACGGATTGAGGAAAATATTTTCAATCTGATCTTTAAGCGTTAACCCTACCAGCAGGGCCGGTATCATACTGATGATGACGAACCATGTGAGTTTTAAATTAGGGTCAGACGCCCACTGCTCGGAAAACGAAGCTGAACTGGTTGGAAGCTGACCTAGTGAGCGCCCAATTTCAGCAATTTTTTTGCGATAATAGATGAGGATGCTGCAAAGCGTACCGAAATGAACTACAACTTCGAAGGTAATATTCTTATCAAGCTCTCCACCGAGCAGGGCTTCACCCAAAACCAAGTGCCCAGAGCTGCTAATCGGCAAAAATTCTGTAAGTCCCTGGATCAGCCCCAGCAGAAAAGAATCAAGTAATTCCATTAACGAGTTTAATATTTATTTACACAAAAAATGACAATAATAGTAGCAAGCAAACTGTTTGCTTTATTTAGTTTTTGAGGCAAACATTGTACATTAAGTCTGCTTTAAAACCGAGCCGTTTAAACGGCGGCACCGAAAATAGGTATTCCTTAATCAAATTGTAAATCAATCTTGTAAAATGGCTATCGACCAACCCTCAACCTCTGTTGACATGCAGGAACTGGGCGAAAAAATTGATCGCTCCAGTGCTTTTATTGAAGATATTTATCGTGAACTGGAAAAAGTAATTGTAGGTCAACGTTATATGATTGACCGCCTGCTGGTAGGACTGCTGGCAGATGGCCACGTACTGCTTGAAGGTGTACCCGGCTTGGCTAAAACACTGACGGTATCATCACTGGCCCAGGTCATCAGCACTGATTTCCAGCGGCTGCAGTTTACGCCCGACCTGCTCCCTGCCGATCTTATCGGTACGTTGATTTACAATCAGAAAGAGGCCGAATTCACTGTTAAGAAAGGGCCCATATTTGCCAATATTATTCTGGCTGATGAAATCAACCGGTCGCCGGCCAAAGTACAAAGTGCACTGCTCGAAGCTATGCAGGAAAAGCAGGTTACCATTGGTGACACTACGTACGAGCTCGAGGAACCGTTTTTAACGCTTGCCACGCAAAACCCGGTTGAACAGGAAGGCACCTATCCCCTGCCGGAAGCACAGGTCGACCGCTTTATGATGAAAATTAAGATTGATTACCCCAGCGAGCAGGAAGAGCTGGAGATTATGCGCCGTATGGCCAAAACAGGAAAACCAAAAAAGCTTGAGCCGGTCATCACCCCGCAAAAAGTAATGGAAGCGCGAAGTGTAGTCAATGAAATTTATATTGACGAAAAGGTTGAGAAATACATTATCGACCTGGTTTTTGCCACGCGTAATCCCGGCGATTACCGCTTAGCCAAATTAACCGATCTGATAAACTTTGGGGCTTCTCCCCGAGCTTCCATCAATATAAATTTAGCCGCCCGGGCGCACGCTTTTATGGAACATCGAGCTTATGTAACGCCCGAAGATGTGCGCACTATAGCCATGGACGTGCTCCGGCACCGGGTAATTCCCACCTTTGAGGCTGAAGCAGAAAACATTGATTCAGAAGAC
>NNSL01000297.1 GCA_003123965.1 Balneolaceae bacterium SMO_bin1 | reverse complement strand
GCCGGTGGATCTGTTTCATTTTTCCTGGGCGCGCTATTTCTTTTTGAAGATCTGCCCGAATCGATGACCCTTTCCTGGGGTTGGGTGATTCCGGCTACCCTCTTAACCGCACTTTTCTTTTTCTGGATTGCAACAGAGGGCTTACGTATTCAATTCACTAAAAGTCACACCGGCAAGGAATCAATGATCGGCAAAGAAGCCGAAGTTACGGATAGGGTGAGCCCGGAAAGCAAAGGCCGCATTTTCGTGAGTGGCGAATATTGGAATGCTACAAGCGAGCAAACGATTGAAGAAGGTAAACAGTGTAAAATAGTTGGCATCGAAGGACTTACAATACGAGTACAACCGCTGGATCAACACGAGAAAATCCAATCAACCAACACCTAAAAAAACCATTATGGAAGCTAATGAGGGATTTATGAACGCATTGACATGGATCATTCCAATTATCGTTTTTGCGGCCATTATTCTACCGCAGATGATTAAAATATTGCGTGAATACGAGCGAGCGGTGGTTTTTAGGCTGGGTAAATATCAAAAAACGAAAGGGCCCGGCTTAATCGTGCTTATCCCTTTTATCGATAAAATTGAGCGGGTCGACTTGCGCGTGCTCACCATCAACGTGGACAAGCAGGAGGTTATCACCAAAGATAACGTAACGGTTAACGTTGACGCCATTACATTCTTTAGGGTGATGGACGCCGAGGAGGCTGTTATTCAGGTTGAGCAATATATTCATGCTACGTCTATGCTGGCCCAAACCACGCTGCGCAGCATTGTAGGGCAGGTTGAGCTGGATGAACTGCTGGCCAATCGTGAAAAGGTGAATAAAAACATTCAGGAAATTATTGATCGGCAGACCGACCCGTGGGGCATTAAAGTGGTTTCAGTTGAAGTGCGCGATGTGGTACTGCCCGAGAATATGAAGCGTGCCATGGCTCGTCAAGCGGAAACCGAGCGTGATCGTCGTGCTAAGGTTATTAACGCCGAGGGTGAATTCCAGGCCGCTACGAAAATGGTAGAAGCTGCTAAAATGATGGAAAAAGCACCGATGGCGCTGCAGCTTCGCTTCCTGCAAACGATGACCGAAATAAGCGAAGAAAATGCAACCTTTGCCGTGTTGCCACTGCCTATGGATCTGCTCGAAGCCTTTAAAGGAATATCAAAAGGGGATATTAATTTTGCTAAGATTCAAGGTGATGAAGACAACGATAATGACGACGATGATAAAAAGCTTGAGGAATAAAAAAGGTCTCCACTTAGTGATTAAATGAAGAGCCTCGAATTAACTATATAGTTAGCATCTCAGCTTTTTGTCTGCCGCAGGTATATATTACCGCTGACAGACTCAAGCGAAACTTGTGGCCCGTTGCCGCCTATCATCGCTTCGATATTATAACCTACAATGGGAAGTGTTTTTCTGCCATCGGGAAATTGCAAACCTTCAATGTCGGTAAAGGCTTCCCCGGATATTGTTTTGAGTTCAAAATCAGCGGGATTACCATCGGGCCAGCTTAAATCAACGAAGCCACTAATCGACTTTGCTTGTATCGGTCCCACTAGATTTATAAGCTCAATGTCCGCGCTGATTGATTCAACAGCGATATTAATATTTGCAGGTACAAACAATTTGTAATTGATGTCGCTGCAACGCACTACTTTTTTATCATCATTCTTTTGAATATTGGTGGAGTATGCTTGGTCAGGGCAATCTTCTACATCGCTTTCAAACGGTTGATCCAGATTAAAATCAGTGGTTATTGCCAGCTGGTTGCTTTGTTCATCAAACGTAAATTTGAGCAACTCGTTGAGCCGACCACCATTTATTTCTACATCAGCTGCAAAATTGATTTCATTTCTGTCACAGGCTTCAATAGTTATACTGGCTCCGTATTTGAGCTCCAGCGTTAACGTCTGATTGTTACTTGTCGCAAAGCGTTTCTCTACGGTCTTCTGCTGTGCAACTAGCATTGATGTCGTAGCCAGCATTAGAATGACTGTAATTAGTATCTTTTTCATAATATCTCTTTTCTAGAATGTTTTGTTAATTACTTCTCCGCAGGTAAATATCACCGCTCACCGTATTTAGGGTCATGTCCGTACCGCCGCCATTTAGGATGCCTTCAATCTTGCGACCGTCACCGAGGCGACGCATGGCTTCTTTTTCTCCCTGCAGCTGTATATCTAAATCGGTATAAATTTCTCCTGTTATGGAGATGATGTCCAAATCAGTTGAAGTTTTGGCGGGCATTGATATGTCAATGTATCCGCTGACGAGTGTAATGGAGGTCGGGTTCGCGGTTGATAGCTCGGAAAAGGTAATGTCTACATTCCCACTAGTGCTGTTGGCAATTACCGGTCCGGTTATATTTTCGGGGACGATATCACCAATTCTTGATTTTATTTCAATTTCACCTGCATGGTTGTCGAATTTGAATATCCACCCCGGCCCAGTTTGCTTGCCCAATCATAAGGCGAACATTACTCGGGACTTTTACAACGAATTCACCCTCACCGGCCGAAGCCTGCACTACTTTTAGGGTTCCATTTTCTTCCTCCACCGATAAGCCGATCCCGGTGTTATCAGCCCCGCCGCCGTAGAGGGGTTTCGGTCCTTTTGCTCGCTCTGGTGGAGCTTCTTAGCCCTCATTTTCGATGATAACCTGGTTACTGTTATGGCCCTCGATAGATATATC
>NNSL01000224.1 GCA_003123965.1 Balneolaceae bacterium SMO_bin1 | reverse complement strand
CTACCTTTTAAATGGTTTATCTTTATCATTAATTTTTCTTCGCCACTCTGTTATGTTAAATAATTCAGACTCATAATCAAGTTTAAAATAGACTTACTATCAGATAAAAAATTTAGTTAGGCCTTTCCATTTTTTAGCCTCCCGGATAACGAATCTTTTCAACCATTTCCTGAACATCTTCAGGGGGTTCAGCTGTCATTCGAGATACAATCAGCGATATAACCAGATTCACTATCATGGCTACGGTTCCGAAACCTTCCGGTGAAATGCCGAACCACCAATCATCTGCCGTACCGCCTCCGAAGCCTCCCAGTTTATATTTTATCATATAGAACAACATAAGCAAGATTCCCACAACCATGCCGCTAATTGCACCTTGCCGGTTCATACGCTTATCAAATATGCCGAGGATAATAGCAGGGAAAAATGAGGCCGCTGCCAAACCAAAAGCCAACGCCACCGTCGCGGCAACAAAACCTGGCGGATTTATTCCAAAATAACCCGCCACAACTACAGCAAAACCTGCAGCAATTCGGGCCCAGATCAGTTCACCTTTTTCGGTAATCGACGGATTAATCTGTTTCTTTATAAGATCATGCGAAATACTGGTTGATATGACCAAAAGGAGGCCTGCCGCAGTTGAAAGGGCTGCTGCCAGTCCACCCGCGGCTACCAAAGCGACAACCCAGTTGGGTAAGTCGGCAATCTCCGGGTTAGCTAAAACCATTATATCCTGATCAATGGTAAGTTCATTCTCATTAATATTAGCAACGTATTTAATCTTACCGTCTTCGTTTTTATCGTCAAAAACAATAAGCCCCGTTTTCTCCCAGTTGTTGAACCATTGTGGCACCTTGCTATATTCCTCGGTCGATACTGTATCTATAAGATTAACCCGGGCAAAAGCGGCAATAGCAGGTGCCGTAGTATAAAGTATGGCTATAAAAAGCAGCGCATAGCCTACAGATTTTCGTGCATCCCGTACTTTCGGGACCGTAAAAAAGCGAACAATCACATGCGGAAGTCCGGCAGTGCCGACCATCAGTGCAAAGGTAATCGCGAAAACATCTATCATTGATTTGGAACCGGATGTATATTCAGCAAAACCTAATTCTATATTCAGCTGATTTAGTTTTTCCAACAAATAAGTTCCCGATCCATCCGCCAGCGTGCTCCCGAAGCCTATCTGTGGCAAAACAACACCGGTAAGCTGTATAGAAATTAAAAAAAGCGGGTACCATGTAGGCAAAGATGAGAATACAATATTGCGCTACCTGTGTATAAGTGATGCCTTTCATCCCGCCCAGCACAGCATAGAAAAATACGATGGCCATCCCGATAAGCACTCCGAAATTAATAGGTACTTCCAAGAAACGGGCAAACACCACGCCCACACCACGCATTTGCCCCGCCACATAGGTAAAAGAAACTATCACAGCACATATAACAGCTACGGTTCGCGCCCAATTTGAATAATAGCGGTCACCTATAAAATCCGGCACAGTAAACTTTCCGAACTTCCGAAGATAGGGTGCCAGTAAAAGCGCCAGTAGCACGTATCCGCCGGTCCAGCCCATCAGGTAAACGGCGCCGTCGTAACCCATAAAGGAGATCAAACCGGCCATCGAGATAAATGAGGCGGCCGACATCCAGTCGGCGGCAGTTGCCATTCCGTTGGCAAGCGGAGACACTCTGCCTCCGGCAATATAGAAATCACTGGTTGAACCCGCCCTCGACCAAACCGCAATGCCGATATAAACAGCAAAAGTAATCCCGACTAAAATGTAGGTCCATGCCTGTATATCCATATGTTATCTCAATTACATCCCGTTTTTATTTTATCGGAGTGATAGCCGGTATGCCTATTTTTAATAAATTTCAAATGGCATAAATCAAGCTACGAACAAATCTCAATACTCAATTTGCAGACTACATTTTCGCATTAGCAATTTTTATTTCCAAATTGAAAATTGATATTGAATTTTACTCTATTCCTCATGCACCCCAAACTTTTTGTCAAGTCGATTCATCAACCATACATAAATAAAAATTAGTATCACAAACACGTAGATTGACCCCTGCTGGGCAAACCAGAACCCAAGTTCAAAGCCGCCTATACGAATATTGTTAAGCTGATCGGCAAGTAAAATCCCAAACACATACGACACCAAAAACCAGATACCCAATAAAATACCCACATATTTTAAATTGGCATGCCAATATTCTTTGCGCTTCTGCTTGTCCATAGTGCCCCTTCATTTATTAAGTATTTTACATCCTATTCCATCTAAAATAAATTATTATGATAGTCAAGTAGATTCTATAAATGGTATAAAACCGCAGTGATGAATTTTTAGATTGATTAAATCGTGCTCTATCAAATGATCTTCCTCAAATATCCGTTATTATCCCATATTTAAATAAATATCAACTACAGCTTTTCAATGAATAGAGACGGACTGCATGAAATAGAACAATGGTTTTCCCATCGCGGATGGCAGCCTTTTGACTACCAGCATCAGGTGTGGGATGCAGTACTGGAAGGTAAAACGGCCTCCTCAATGCCCCTACCGGCAGCGGAAAAACTTTTTGCCCTGTTTATGCCGGTCCTCATTAACTGGATCAATAAACATCCTGAAACCTATAAAGAGCTTGCCGATAACGGGCTGCAGCTTTTGTGGATCACCCCGCTTCG
>NNSL01000213.1 GCA_003123965.1 Balneolaceae bacterium SMO_bin1 | reverse complement strand
GCGATTTGTTGAATCAGACATGGAGCTGCCGGTGGCATTCGGCAAGACTATCGAAAATGAAGTATTTCTGGTAGACTTGACGAGAATGCCTCACTTGCTGATGGCAGGTGCTACCGGGTCGGGTAAAACAGTTGGTATAAATACCATCATTACCTGCCTGCTGTATAAGTGCCATCCGGATAATCTGAAGTTTGTAATGATTGATCCGAAGAAAATAGAACTTTCTTTATTCCGTAATATCGAACGCCATTTCCTTGCTACGCTGCCCGGCGCCGAGGAGCCTATTGTGACGGATACAACCAAAGCCCAGGAAACGCTTGAAAGCCTGACAAATGAAATGGATGAGCGTTATGACCTGCTGAAGATGGCCATGGTTCGCGATATCAAAGACTATAACAAAAAGTACGACAATGATGAGCTGGATGATGAGCTGGGCCATCGGCATCTGCCCTATATCGTTGTGATTATTGATGAGCTTGCAGATTTGATGATGACCGCCGGCAAGCAGATCGAAGAGCCGATTGCACGTCTTGCCCAGCTGGCGAGAGCCGTAGGCATCCACCTTGTAGTTGCCACTCAGCGGCCTTCGGTAAATGTAATTACGGGTACCATAAAAGCTAACTTCCCCGCACGACTGGCCTACCAGGTAGCCTCGAAAGTTGACTCGCGCACCATCCTCGATACCGGTGGCGCCGACCAGCTGATTGGCCGCGGAGATATGCTTTTTACCAACGGAGGGGGCATGACACGTATTCAGAATGCATTTGTATCCACTGAAGAAGTGGAAAGAATCACCGCTTTTATTGGCAATCAATTAGGATATAAGCATCCGTACCATCTGCCCGTTGTAGATGATGATAATGGAGTGAGCGATATACCTGATCCGCTGGAAGATATCGACGAATATTTCGAAGCAGCTGCAAAAATTGTAGTGCTTCACCAGCAGGGATCGGTTTCATTGCTTCAACGAAAGCTTAAGATAGGCTACAATCGCGCCGGCCGTATTATTGACCAATTGTACAATGCCGGTGTTGTAGGGCCTTATCAGGGAAGTACCGCACGTGATGTACTTGTGGATAATGAAGATGAATTAGAACAACTATTAGATGAACTTGACGAATTTGAAGGATAATTTTCTGGGTGTAGCATTAACAGCGATATTTTATTGGCAACATTTTCAAACCCGCTTCTTGCCCAACAGACTGCCTTTGATGAACTAAAGCAGCGATTTGACAATGGGGAAATCTTCCATGCAGAATTTTCACATCAATACATAGATTCTTATACCCAAGATACCGTTGCTAATAAGGGAACTATTTGGGTGGGAGAAGACAAGTACAAGGTGCGCACACAAAATCAATCGGTTGTTGTTGACGGGGAAACATCCATGGTATTTGATGATAGCAGAAACAGGGTAATCATGAGCAAGTATGAGCCTGCTGAAGATGATTTCGCTCCTTCCAGAATTCTAAATGGCGCCGATTCTACCTATTCCATTGAAAACCAGCAGCGTCGCGATAACAGGATATATATAACCTTGGTTTCCAAGGATCCTTTTGCAGTATTTCAGGAAGTGGAAATTACTTTAATGAGCGATTTAACTCCTCTTCAAATCTTCGCAAAAGATCAAGCCGATAACCTGATAACCACATCTTTTAGGCAAGGTAAATTTATAGCACCCAAGCAGGGTATGTTTCATCTTGATTATCCGGATGGTGCCGAAATTGTGGATATGCGCAACTGACCATAATGCTAAAAAAGACACTCAAAATTGTTCTTGCATTAACTTTGGGTGGAGTCTTTTTGTGGCTGGCTTTTCGTAACGTACACCTCGAAGAACTTTGGGATTACGCGCAAAATATTAGCTATGGCTGGATCCTGCCGCTAGCCCTGACATCTCTTGGCAGCCATTTTTTGAGGGCAGAACGATGGCGATTGCTTATCGAACACGATAAAAAAGACCTGAGCCGGGTAACACTTATTTCGGGTGTTATGATGGGCTATTTGCTTAATATCGTTGGCCCGCGGCTCGGTGAGGTAACCCGTCCGGTTTATGTGGCAAAAAGAGAAGGTTTAAGTTCTTCAAAATTGATGGGGACAATTGTCCTGGAACGCATCATAGACCTGGCGACTATGATCTTTTTGATGGTAGTTGTCTCTGTTTACCTCATAGCAGACCTTACGTTGTTGGAACAAATTTTCGGTGATGAAACCGTACGCTTCTTGACGGAGGGCTATACTGTGATAACCATTCTCTGGGTGGTGACTTTTACAGGGTTTATTTTGCTTATGATTTATCTGGCGGTAAAATTAGCCAGGGCACTTGGCAGGCGTTTCGAAAATGTGCAATTATGGATTGATCGCGTTGAAGATGCTATTAAAATGTTCAAAGACGGATTGCTCTCTGTCCGCAAAGTGCAGCGTTGGTGGCTTTTTATTTTTTATACCTTCTTGATATGGTTGGGATACACGCTGATGACCTACATCCCATTTTGGATGTTTGATATGCAAAATATTTACGAACTGGGCTTTCTGGATGCTTTGGTTATTACGGTAATTTCTGCAATCGGCATAGCTATACCCTCGCCTGGCGGGATAGGTACATATCATTATTTCGTAAAACAAACCTTGCTGGTCTTATTTGCTGTACCGGCTGTGGTGGGCTTAGCTTATGCTACCATAACGCATGCATCAATGATCATTATCGTAAGTTGCTTTACCCCTG
>NNSL01000202.1 GCA_003123965.1 Balneolaceae bacterium SMO_bin1 | reverse complement strand
CCGGATTCAAAAGTTATACAAATTCATTTTGGCGGAGGAACCCCCACCTTTTTGAAGCCGGAACAGTTATTACGACTTGGTGAATCTATCAATAGCCGTTTCAACCTAACCGAAGCTACGGAGTACGGAGTGGAAATTGATCCTCGTCGCTGCAGCAGAGAACATATTCAAGCCTTGAAGAAGATTGGCTGCAACCGGGCATCGCTGGGTGTTCAGGATACCAATGAAGAAGTTCAAAAGGCCATTCACCGTATCCAACCCTTCAAACAAACGCGTAAGGTTACCGATTGGCTTCGCGAGGCGGGCATCAATTCGATAAATTTTGATCTGATCTACGGCTTACCGCGCCAGACGCTTGATACTTTTCAGCAAACAATGGATGACGTTCTGGAGCTGAAACCTGACCGGCTGGCTGTTTACAGCTATGCTCATATTCCCAGGCTGATGCCGGCTCAGAAACTGCTGAATATTGAAGATATGCCGGATACTGATGAAAAGCTGTCGATGCTTCAGTTGGGTATCTCGCATTTTACAGAGAACGGCTATCGCTTTATAGGCATGGATCACTTCTCCCGTGAAAATGAAGAACTATCGCGGGCGATGGATAATGGAACACTGCAGCGCAACTTCCAGGGATACAGTACCCATTCCGGTGCGGACCTTTATGCATTCGGCATGTCAGGTATTTCAAATGCAGGCGATTATTACTGGCAGAACACAAAAGAGCTTGGCGATTATTATGGTTCACTTGATGCCCGTAACCTGCCTGTGGCTAAAACCTTGCAGCTTTGCACGGACGATAAGATTCGAAAAGATGCAATAATGCGAATTATGTGCCAAATGGGCCTCTCATTTAACGAAATGGAGGAAAAATGGGGCATAGTTTTTGAAGAGTATTTTAGTGATAGCTTGCAAAGACTGGAATCGTTACAAAATGATGGATTTGTAAAAGTTAATGATGATGAAATCAGGATTACCGAACAGGGGCGACTTTTTCTGCGGAACATTGCAATGTGTTTCGACCGGTATTTACAGGCATCAAAAAAAGATAGCTCATTTTCAAAAACCGTATAGAGGAAAATATTATGGAATCTAAAAAGTATGTATACACATTTGGCGGCGGTAGCGCTGAAGGCGATAAATCAATGAAAAATTTATTGGGCGGTAAGGGAGCCAATCTTGCTGAAATGAGCTCTATCGGCTTGCCCATACCTCCGGGATTTACCCTTTCAGCTGAGGTTTGTAAATATTATAACGAGCACGATGAAGAATGGCCGGAAGGCGTGGAAGCGCAGCTTCAGGATGGTGTAGCCAAACTTGAAGAGCTTATGGGTTTAAAGTTTGGTGATAGCAAAGATCCGCTGCTGGTTTCCGTTCGTTCCGGGGCAGCCAAATCAATGCCCGGTATGATGGATACCGTTCTGAATCTGGGCCTTAATGACCGCTCGGTTCAAGGACTGGCTAATAAAACCGATAACACGCGCTTTGCCTTTGACTGCTATCGCAGGTTTATTGATATGTTCGGCAATGTTGTGATGGGTATGGATCACGAAGAATTTGAAGAAGTTCTGCAGAAGCTCAAAGACGAGCAGGGCGTTAAGCTTGATACCGAACTGGGTGTAGAAGAACTCCGAGAGCTGGTTGATCGCTACAAAGCCGTATACCGGAAAGAAACGGGTTATATGTTCCCCCAAGACCCAAACGAGCAGCTGCACTATGCCATAAACGCTGTGTTCGGTTCGTGGAGCAGTAAGCGGGCTAAAACCTACCGCAAAATCAATAGAATCACCGGACTTCTGGGTACAGCCGTAAACGTGCAGGCCATGGTTTACGGGAATATGGGAGACGATTGTGCTACCGGCGTTTGTTTTACCCGCAACCCGGCTGACGGTACGAATGAGCTTTACGGTGAATTTCTGGTTAACGCCCAGGGTGAAGATGTGGTCGCCGGTATTCGTACGCCGCGAAACATCACGGAGCTCAAAGACGATATGCCCAAAAGTTATGACGAACTTGTTGAGGTAACCGAAAAGCTTGAACAGCACTACCAGGACATGCAGGATATTGAGTTTACTATTCAGCAGGGTGAACTGTTCATTCTGCAGACGCGTAACGGTAAAAGAACCGGTGTCGCTGCGGTAAAAATAGCGGTAGACATGGTAGAAGAAGAGCTTATATCACGAAAAGGGGCGGTTCAGAAATTAGTTGAGCCCGGACACCTCGATCAGCTTCTTCACCCTCAGCTTAATCAAAAGGATATAGATGACAATGAAATAATCGGTAAAGGCCTTCCCGCCTCACCGGGTGCTGCTGTAGGTAAAGTGGTCTTTAACTCAGAAAAAGCGGAAGAAGAACATGAAAAAGGTGAAGCGGTCATTCTGGTACGCATTGAAACGAGTCCGGAAGACGTGGGCGGTATGTCAGCCGCTGAAGGTATTCTTACATCACGTGGCGGTATGACCAGTCACGCGGCCGTTGTTGCCCGTGGATGGGGCAAACCCTGTGTGGCCGGCTGTGATGATATTGTAATCAATTATGAGTCCCAGTCATTTACCAATGGAGAGGTTACTGTGAAAGCAGGCGACTGGATCTCCATTGACGGTGCGCGGGGCATAGTCATCGAGGGTAAAAAACCGGTTGAGGAGCCATCTTTTGGTGAGAATTATCACACCTTTATGAAATGGGTTGATGAAATCCGTGACATGGCTGTACGTACCAATGCCGATGCT
>NNSL01000191.1 GCA_003123965.1 Balneolaceae bacterium SMO_bin1 | reverse complement strand
ATTGGGTGATTAAGTATCCTTAAACTTTATAGCGCTAAAGCCCCTACTTTATGGCGCGAGCGTCGCGCTCGTGCCAAGGGGTTGACAAAATCCGCGGCAGTGCCTATCAAATATCCTCAGCAAGATTGGGCTACTAGTAAGAAAGGTGTGAATAGAATAAAGCTTAGCAACAGCAGTAATTTAAATCTATAAGGTAAGTTCATGGGAAGCTTTTTAGTTTTTCCAGATGCATTACAACACTCGGCGGGCGGCAAGATAACGGCTTGACCAATAGTTTTCGCTTAAGTTACTGATCATCACACCCCGGGATGTGGAGGCATGAAGAAAATCTTTACCTTTTGTGATGATGCCTACATGCAAGTGTTTTTCGGCCGGTTCTAAAGAAAACCAAGTCACCGGTTTGCAAAGAAGTGCGGCGTATACCGGATCCTGCATTTAACTGGGTTCGTGTATTAGTCGGAAGATCAACATCAAAATAATTGTCAAAAACCAATCGAACAAAGGATGAGCAATCGACCCCCCTCGAACTCGAGCCGCCAAGCACATACGGTGTTCCTTTCCATTCCCGGTAAGCTTGCATGAGCGAAGATCGTGCTTCGTTAACACTCGAAACGGAAGCTGCCATTGGTATAGAGGAACTATCTGAGCTTTCAGCAGATTTAATAGAACCTGCCGGACCAGCAGATCTGGGCACTACACCGCAACCCCCAATCAGGATAATGGCAGTAAAAATGATGATATTTTTTATGATAAATTGCATGAACGTACAAGTTTATAATGCATCTAAAACTCTCCCTCAAATAATCTATATTTAGATCTTCAATAACAACCTATAATTAATTTTATTACGATTATGCAGCTTCTGGTAAATATAGATCACGTTGCAACCTTGAGAAATGCCCGCGGCGAAGGCTATCCCAGTCCGGTTGAAGCCGCCAAGGTTTGCGAGGAGGCCGGTGCCGCCGGCATTGTGTTTCACCTGAGAAAAGACCGGCGACACATTCGTGATGAAGATGTCTATGCTCTTAAAAAAGCAGTGAAAGGCACGCTTGATTTTGAAATGGCCGCCACCCACGAAATGATCAATATGTGCCTGGAAGTAAAACCCGAACTGATCACCTTGTCCCGGAAAGCCGCGAAGAGTTGACCACCGAAGGCGGACTAAACATGAGTGCTTTGTTCGAGGATTTTGAACAGCGTGTATTTCCCAAAATAAAAGGCAGCGGTATTGAAACAAGCTTGTTTCTGGATCCTAATCCCGAAGATATTAAACTGGCCGCAAAACTGGGCAGCGACGCTATTGAATTGCATACCGGTACCTTTGCAAATGCTCAAACCGAAGTAGCCCGGAATCACGAACTGGAGCGTCTGAAAGAAGGCGCAGAACTTACTCACGAGCTGGGCATGAAAGTAAATGCCGGCCACGGGCTGAACCTGGATAATCTTAAAGACCTGGTGAGTACGGTACCCCATCTGAATGATGTGAGCATAGGCCACGCACTCGTTTCTACCGCTTTATTTAAAGGGCTCAACAATACCGTAGAAGCGTTTCTGGAAATCATGAATAAGTATAGTGACTAGTTGCTGGATGCTGGATGCTGGATGCTGGAAAATATTTGCTCAAGTTAAGCTTCTAGCTTCTAGCTTCTAGCTTCTAGCTTCTAGCTTCTAGCTTCTAGCTTCTAGCTTCTAGCTTCTAGCTTCAAAAATAATAAATTCGTATCAGCACAAGTACTTACCTATTAAACGTTTAAATAATGGCAGAAGAAAAGGACCAACATAAATCAGGCTACATTGCTATTCTGGGCAAGCCCAATGCCGGGAAGTCTACACTAATGAACCGGATACTGGGCAGCAAGATATCCATCACAACCCACAAACCGCAAACCACCCGCCATCAAATTCTGGGCATTCATTCCGAAGAAAATTTACAAATCATTTTCCTTGATACGCCCGGCATTATTGATCCAAGGTACGAACTGCAAAAGGCCATGATGCGGCTGGTGGATAGAGCTCGAAATGACGCAGATTTAATTTTGCTGATTGTCGATGTGAATGACCCCCAGATTCCAAACCGCATTTTCAAGGCTTTCTCTTCTCTGCAAAAACCGGTAATGCTGGTGGTCAATAAGGTAGATAAAGTCTCTAAGCCTGATGCCCAAGCCATAGCCGCAGAATTGAAAACTCAATATGATTTGAAGAGACCGCCTATGTTTCGGCTTTAACGGGCGAGGGCATATCCGAACTGATGGAAACAATTAAAGAAAAACTCCCGGCCGGACCTCCATTTTATCCCAAGGATATGCTGAGCGAGCAGCCTATCCGCTTTTTTTAGTTGCCGAGCTGATTCGGGAACAGCTTTTTCTGCAATTTCACCAAGAGCTGCCTTACTCTTGTACGGTAAATGTGGTTCAGTATGATGAACGTCAGGACCTGGATTATATTGATGCGGAAGTGATTGTTAACCGGGATTCACAAAAAGGAATGCTGATTGGCAAAGGTGGGAAAGCTATCAAAAAACTCGGGCAGAATGCGAGGGAGTCCATCGAAAAATTTGTTGATAAAAAAGTGTATCTCGATCTTCATGTAAAAGTACGGGATAAATGGCGAGACAATCCGAATATGGTACGGAATTTCGGATATTAGCAAGTGCCATTAAATATATTTCAGCCTGCCAAGTTGTACCACAAAGCTGCACTAAGAAAAAGCAAAGGTCCACAAAGAACCTT
>NNSL01000180.1 GCA_003123965.1 Balneolaceae bacterium SMO_bin1 | reverse complement strand
GCCGCAGGCTTGAGCGTGCCGGCACTTGGGTTCAATGCGATTCGGCCCGTGATCCAGTACTTCTATTAATTTGCCTTCGAGGTAGCTTTTTTTTCGCTTAATGATACGGGTTTTAACGCGATCACCAGGAGCAGTGTTTGGTACAAATACGGCTTTGCCATTTGCCTTGCCGATACCTTTGCCCTTATAAGCTGCAGAATCAATTTGAAGCTCAATTTCCTGTCCCTTTTTAATACTCATATATACGTTAAATAAAGGTTTTTTCGGTTAATGCAGGCTATCGTACTGAAGTGCAATTATACGTTTGGCTTCTGAGGAGTCTTTTAGCTCATCTATAGCTATGCTCAGCTGACGCATAGCCACATTTGCCACGCTCTCCATAAACTTCATGGCAATTTGCGGATGGCGTTTTTTGAGTGTTTCAAAATCGGGTTTAAAAAAGCCGAGCAGGATGCAGTCTTCCACACATTTGGCCGTTGCAAACCGGCTAAATTCGTAACCGATGGATAAAAGCCCAAATTGTCGGCCGGCTCAAGCGTGTGGGTATAATTTTTGTTCTCTTTTTGAGATTTAGCAATCAGTTGCACGCGCCCGCTTTCAATAAAATACATGCCTGTTCCCGGATCATCCTGATAGTAGATAACTTCATCATTTTTATAGGTCCGGCGGTGGCAAAACTGCAGAAATTCATACCGCTCAACCTTAGTAAAATTCTGCAGGAACTGGGAGTTGAAGATAATGTGTCCCTGGTTTTTGATACTCCGAAATTTATCTGTGGCCGACATAAACTTGTTGACTAATTGACTGGTTTTCTTGTACTGCTATTTATTTTAAGGTACAAATTAGGCAATCAAAACGTTAGAATGAATGACCGATCCCAAAATGCAGGTAGGGGGTTTTATCTTCAAGCCAGCCATCTTGCAAATCGTGGATTTGAAAAGCGAGATCGAAGCGGGCAACCAGGTATTCAAAAATCGAGCCGTAAGCCCACTCCCGAACCTACAGCAATTTGCTTGTAAAACTCATCAAATTTAAACTGCCCCCGTTCAATACTTGCGCTGATATTATCCTGGCTGCCATTGGCAGGCATCTCAATATCACCAGCGATTTTATCACCCGAGCCATACCAAACATTCCCTGCATCGGCAAAAAAGGCCAGAATCCAGTTAGAAGACAGGAAGTTGCGTGTTACCGTTTGGCGCAGTTCCACCTGGCTCAATAGTTTAATATCCCCACCATTAATAGTTACTTGATCAAATGGGATGGGCCCCGGGCCCAGTGTAAATAGTTGCCACCCGCGAATATCATTGCTGCCGCCGGCATAAAAGCGCTGATTAAGTGGTATTGTTTTGTTTTTGCCATACGGTATTGCGTAGCCCGCAAATCCCCGTGTAGCCAAAACCGTATTATTTGACAGGGGCATATAGCGGCGATAATCGGCCGTTGCTTTCACATAACGGCTGTATGATAAACTGTTTTCACTGAACTTTACCGGTGACGGCAAGTTGCCTTCAACTGAATCTGGGGTGACGACAAAACGGTCGAGCAGGTAAGGAATATTTCCGCCAAACGAAATGGAGTATTCACTGAAATATCCATAATCGCGCTTAATTAAATCAGTGCGTTGGCTTCGGAAAGTGTAGCCGAGAATGGATGAAAACTGAGGTCGAAAATCCTCTAAAATTTGGTTGAGCGCCAGAGGGTTATCGTCAAATTCGCGGCGTAGTGCTTCCTCGAATGGCTCCGAAGGATTTGTGTCCAGTATTTCTAGCCGCAGAAGATCCAGGAATGAAGTGAAGCGATCGTTGTGCTGAACTTCGTACGTTTGGCTGAATGAAAGATTGGCGTTGATGTCAAATAGCACCTGATCGGATCGCCTGAAAGCCAGAGAGTAACGCGTTCTTGAATTAGCAAAAAACAGATTTTCATCTACACCACTAAACGGAAATGTAAGCCGGGGCAGTGACAGATCGGCCCGGGCTTCAAAACTCTGGAAGACTTTACCACCGGTAGTAACAGGTTCAGCATCGCCAAAGGCATCGGGTAAGTCGCTGAGGCGCTGTTCGGTTACATATTCGAAACTACCGTTAACGCTGAGCTGGAGGTTCTCGGCTTTACCAAGTAAGTTATTGTTAGTATAGGTGAGGCCGGCACCGGACCCGTATCCATACCGCTTGAGTCCAAAAACGTTCAGGTTGATGGAGTGCTTCGGCAGCGTTTGGAGTGCAAAATAGACTGGAATTTCCTCATCAGAGTAATCGGGTCCTGTTCCATCTTCCGAAAGACCAAATTGGCGGATGGACATCATACCCAGATTTTGAAACTCGTTTATAGTTCGAATATATCGCTGGTTGTTAAACACCGCTCCCGGCTCAAAAAGAATTTGATCGGTTAACAGTCCAAACCGGCTTTGTGCCGATTCCTGTTTTTGCAGGTAAATTTTATTATTACCGGTGGTGTAAGGCGGCCCTTGCAGTGTATCTTTTTGCTGATAAACTACGGAATCAGTGATTTCGGGACCAGCCAAACGCATGTGTAAATCGCCGAAGGTATATACATTCCCGGGGTTAATATCATAGAGCACATCAAGCATATGCTTATTGTCATCCTGGCGTTTAACAAGAGCGGTAATTGAATCGCGCTGTACAGCCGCGTATCCATTGTTTTTGAGATGCTCAATAATACGCCCACGTTCGGTGTCGAGCTCGTTTTCAAGGTAGGGCATATCTGCTGTGAACGTCGAGTCATTAATCTGACCT
>NNSL01000169.1 GCA_003123965.1 Balneolaceae bacterium SMO_bin1 | reverse complement strand
GAATTCAATTGCTATCACCAAATCTAAATCGCCGTCATTGTCAATGTCGGCTGCTTTGGCATCCATGCTGCTTCCTGAAAGGTTGCCAGCCGGAATATTGGCTGAACTCACATCTTGAAATATAGATTCCGAGTCGTCATCGCCGTCGCCCGGCTGATTTACCGCTTCAATAGAACAGGCGCACACAATTTAGCAGCAAGCAAAATACAATGGGAAGAGACTTAAACATGATTAACTCGTGGCAATTAATTTTTTGCATTTATGAAGGTGAATATATCCTATTCAATGGCATTAATCACCTGGTTTATGAGCCCGTCCATGGCATCATAATCAGCAATCCAGCGAGCTACAATCACCAGGTCGTTTTCTTGATCGATGTATACCATATTTACACCACTGCCTAAAAATACATACGCCGATGATGGTGCACTGGGCATGCGCTCTTGATCAAGGTTCAGGAAGAAATTCATAAATCCATAGCCATTGTTGGCATCGGTGGGGGTGCGAGCCATTTCTATCCATTCTTCAGAGATAATTTGGTTCCCATCCCAGTTGCCATTTCTCAGAAACAGGTAGCCGAATTTGGCTTGATCGTAAGCGCTGAGCCACATGCCGCCGCCCCAGTGCCCGCCGCCGCTCACCGACTGCATGCGCAGTCCGTCGATATTTACCCACGAATTTTCGTAACCATACCACCGCCAAGTGTTGGAGGCCCCAATCGGTTCCATAACATGCTCGCGCAGCACTACCGGCAACGGCTGCCGCCAAACATTCATAGCCGCCAACGCCAGTAAATTCACGCGAACATCATTGTATTTCCACGTGCTCCCGGGCTCATTGCGTTCACGGTTGATGGTTTCTTGCGTAATTTCACCCCGCGGCCGGTCGGCCCAGTCCGGCTTGCCAAAGAGCGTCCCTTCCCAGTCGCTTGTTTGCCGCAGCAGGTGATTCCACGTGATTTTTGCATTGTGCTCCGATTCAAAATGCTTGATGGGCATGTACTGATGCACTTTATCATCAACGCTGTTAATCATTCCGTTATCCCAGGCTAGGCCCACCACGGTTGATAGGAAACTTTTGGTGACGCTGAAGGTCATATCTACGCGATGCGGAGCGCCCCATTCTGCTACCAGGTATCCATCTTTGATGATCATGCCCGTCATTGGCCCGCGCTCTTTAACCGGTCCGATTATATTGTTGTACGGCTCATTAGTGCGCGTATTTAAATGGATGCTCAGGTCTTTGGGATTCGATGTTTCATTGGCAATGGCAAACTGTACGGCTGAATCAATTTTTTGGGCATTCATGCCAACCGCTTCGGGTGATTTCTTCTGCCACTCAAAACGAGTAGGGAAATAGGTGTCCGAAGCTTGCCCGAAGACGTTTGATTGTGGTAGCAGGCTTACCAGTAAGAAAAAAGTGAATAATACAGAAAGGCGTTTGATAATGGCGTTCATGAAATGTGATTTTGTTGGAAGTTGATTTAAGTGTACAAAAAAATCAACGAACACCGGAAAAGCAGTAAGAAATTTTACAAGATGGTAAATCTATTTGTAGGAGACGATGAAACTCAGATGTATGAAATTATAAATAATTGAAATTTTTGAGTTGTTTAGTAATGTTTTTTCCTTTTTCAAGCTTATATGAAGCATTATTATTTAAGACATAAGCAGTATCGAGAATTGGCAAGAGATAGTGATAATAATGATCAGTAATAAGTATACCCTTACCATTTTGCGCGGCACTTTTTATTGAAGAAGACAGCTTTTCGATAACGGTTGGTTCTAAACCTGTAAATGGTTCGTCTAATAATACATACTCTCTATTTAAGTTTAAGACGATTTGTACTTCTAAATATTTACGTTTGCCAACGGATAACTTATCAATTCTAATATTCAGTAATGAGTTTATAACTTCATCATTTTTTAAAACTGATGAATCAATAGGTAGTTTTGAAATGAATTTACCTGTTGTCAAGTCTTTTGGTATCATTGAATTTTGCGGTAAATAAGCAATTTTAGAAAATCGGTTTCTGATCGACTTGGTATGCAGTCGTTTACCATTTAGAATAACAATACCGGTTGTGGGGGCTATTTGTCCACTGGCGATTTTCAGCAGGGTTGTTTTTCCTGTTCCATTTCTACCAACTATGCCACAAATTTCTCCAGCTTCTACTCGAATATATACGCCTTTTAAAATATCATTTTTGTTTATCGAATAATGTATACAGTCGAGAATAAGTGATCTGTTATTACACATCAGGAAACTTTAAGGACAAAGAATAATAGCAAATGAAGGAAAAAACTCAGGATAAGCAGGATGTATCTTGGCAGTCGAAGATTGTCATAAAGCACCCATAAAATTTTTATATTTAAACTCCATGTAAATCAAAGGGGGCGTAAAAAATCCACTCCAAAGAATTGCTTTTTACTAATGTACCATAAATATTTGCGCCATTAAAAAGGATGGGAAGTATCGATAAAAGAATAACAATACTCGTAGCGATAAGCAGATATTTCCTTATATAATATACAACCAATCTAAAAAAACTATTTTATAGTCTATGAGAGGTAGGTTACTATAAAATAAGCTGATCCACAATTACAAATCCCCAGACCACAGGCAGGTAGCCAAAGGAGGCGAACATCAGCTTCTTTGCCGTTTCTTTCGACCGGTTTGCGGCAAAAATCACCCCGTAGTATAAAAATACCAGCGAACTTAGGAGGGCGCCGGCAAGATATAGCCAGCCGCTCATATT
>NNSL01000193.1 GCA_003123965.1 Balneolaceae bacterium SMO_bin1 | reverse complement strand
TTTTTTACAAGATACTCTTTAGCGATGCCACCACTTCAAATGATCGTATCGCTTTTTATTTTCAAGGCGCGCTTACCAGTTCGATGTCTTCGGCAAAAAGGCCTTTATCATTTTTTACCAGGTCCATTTCAAAAATAAGATCGCGACTGGGCAGATAGCTGGTATCAAAATTCTCTTCAAACTCCGAAATATGGGCAAACACCGTTTTATAGGGTGATTCTTCGTGGCGCGAATCGGTAACCCACAGGTGCTCATTAATTTCCGATAGATAGCGGAAAAAACCGTAGCCGTCTTCATGCGAGAAATCATAACAGAGGCCGCGCACGCGCGATCCAACCTGTCCCCAGTCGTAGGGTGATTCAATGGGCAGCATGCCCGGAATAAGGTAGCCGGAAATGTAGGTATCGGCTTCTTTTTTGAGGAAACGCGGCATATCGTCAAAACCCACCAGCTCAAGTCGGCACCCTTGCTGCTGTACGGCGTTGATCACGCTAACATAATTGCCGTTATTTGTAAGCAGAATCATCCGGTCTAAATCGTTAGCGTGCATCACCATATCTACAGCCATATCCATGCTCACGGTAGATTTAATAATCGTTTCGCCGGTTTCAGAATCTGTGTAGTACTGCACGGGTTTCTCAATCACCTTAAACTGAAAATCTCGCAGAACTTCACTGAAGCGATTGGTTTTATCGCGATAGGTTTCATCCTCTTCAGCGCGTCGCTCATCAAGGGCAAGATAGGCATTCATTCGTGCCGGGTAGCCGCCACCGCGACATGCAAAACGGCGCAAAATATCGTACCTGAGCCCAAAGCCGCCGTTCATGGTAACATTAACTGCATCAACAAAAATGCCAACAGAATCACTCATAATACTAATCACATTTGTCACTAATAATTACAGGCAGGCAACAGTGGTAAATAATGTTGAAAGGCTGCTGCCCGGAGCCAGCAACAAAATAATTTAGCTATTCTCTGTAGCTGAACCCTTAAATAGCACTGCAAAAACGCCAGCTCCGCCTATCAAAAACAACGAAATGTTGGTAGTCCATTCCATGCCAGTGTACGACAGCAAAAATTGCTGGGCGATAACGCAGGCCGTGGCCCAAACCATAATAAAGCCCACTTTGGCCAGTGGATACGGCACGGGGTACACGCTGCGCACCTCGCGATATAGCAGAAAGGCCATGGAGGCGTAACTGAGCAGCGTGGCGGTGGCCGCCCCCATCATGCCGAGGTAAGGAATAAGAATAATATTGGCACTAATGGTAACCAAGGCTCCAAACAAGGTTATCTTTGGCAGCACGCCGGTTTTTTCCTCTATAAATACGCCCGCTGAAAAGTTCATGTACCATCCCTGGAACCAGTAGGCGCCTAACAAAAGAGGCACTATGGATAGTCCGCTCCACATTTTGGGATCAATAAGGTAGGCATCCAAAAATGGAATGGGAATTTGCACAATCTGAGCGGCGAATAACCCAACGCCCAGAAAAACTATAGCGGCGGCCGCGTTAAAGTAGAAGAAGACATCCGCGTACAATTGGGGCGCTTCCTCGTCTTCGGCATGGCGCAAAAAGAACGGCTGCCAGGCCATGCGAAACATTTGTATGAGCAACAGCATAAACACGGCCAGTTTATAACAGGCACTGTAAATGCCCACTACTTCTTCGGCCGTTACGCCCGCGCCGTAAAGATCGGTCAAAGCCGAGTCGCTCAAAAAGAATTTGAGCAGATAGCGGTCCAGCATTTCATTTATGACATAACCGAGTCCCGCCGGCACAAAAGGGGCCCCAAAGTAAATGGCCTTGCGCAGCAGCGGGCGGCTCCAATCCCCTTTCCACATATCGGCGGTGATGAGCCAAATGAATACCGTGGTGACGCCGGAGGCCGCGAGATTAGCCACAAAAACAGCCTCAATACCCCACTGCAGCCACAGAATCAGATAGAAGTTTAATGCGATGTTTATCAGTACATTGGCCGTGCGGATAGCGGCATACTGAATGGATTTACGCACCAGCCGAAGTTCGGCAAAAGGCACCAGCGAGAGCGTATCGAACCAGACGATGCCGATCATCATTAAGTAAATGCTTTCCGTGCCGGGCTCCAATCCCATCACCGGGGTGATGAACGGTGCTATCAACCAGAGCAGCAGCGCCAGAACGCTACTAAAGCCGAGCAAGGCCAGCTGAATGGTTTTGAAAACGCTGCGGGCTTTTTCCCGATCTTTGGCGTATCGCAGATAGGCGGATTCCATCCCAAAAGTAAAAACCACATTAAAGAAGGCAAGGGAAACAAATACCAGGTTAATTATGCCGTACTGCGCCTGGGAATACACCTTGGTGTGCAGCGGCACCAGCAAATAATTGATGAATCGCGCCAGCACACTGCTGATGCCGTAGATAAGCGTATCGGAAAAAAGTTCTTTGAGTTTTTTCAATGAATCGTAATTGCCTGATCAGTTTGCCATTGGCGAAAGCCGCTCAAATTATGGCGCGTCAGCTATTTTTCATTCAGCAATTGCTCTATGGCTTGTACCCCAAGCACGTAACTGTGTTTCCCAAAGCCTGTAATGATGCCGTTTGCTTTGGCACCGGTAATAGATCGCTCACGAAATTCTTCTCTGGCATGAATATTAGAAATGTGCACTTCTACGACAGGAATATCCAGCATATCCAGCGCATCGCGAATGGCCACCGAGCTGTGTGTATATCCTCCAAAGTTGGCCACCAACCATCTACCGACGAATCAACAAGCGACTGTATGGCATC
>NNSL01000313.1 GCA_003123965.1 Balneolaceae bacterium SMO_bin1 | reverse complement strand
AACTAAAGGAAAAGCTCAGCCCTGAACTCCAAGATTTTAAATTCCGAAGGAATTTATTTCGGTTAAGTCGCTGCCTAAAACAAGAACGGGAAAAGTAAAACGCGCATCGCTGCACGATCTCTATCAATCGAAATAGGCTAGTCCTTTTACGCCAATATCGCTGCGGTAGTGCATATCTTGAAATGAAATCTTCTTCACTTCAGCGTATGTGTTTCTGATAGCATCTTCGAGCGTATCGCCGCCGCAAACGACATTCAGTACGCGGCCTCCATCGGTTACGAGCTTGCCGTCTTTCTGGCTGGTGCCGGCATGAAATACAATCGCCTCTTCGGATACATCTTTAATGCCGCTTATTTCTTTTCCTGTTTCGTATGACCGGGGATAGCCGCCTGAAGCCATAACCACGCAGCAGCGATATTTTTTGTCGAGCACGATCTCTTTTTCACCCAGTGACTCCTGTACCGTGGCCCACATCAAATCCAGAAAATCAGACTGCAGCGATGGTAAAATCGCCTGGCATTCGGGATCACCGAAACGGCAGTTAAATTCAACCACTTTAGGGCCTTGCTCGGTAATCATCAGCCCGCAGTACAAAATGCCTTTATACGGCTGGTCGTCTAACACCATAGCCGATATGGTTGGCAGTACAATTTCTTTTTCCACCCGGTGCATCTGATCATCGGTAAGCACAGGTGCCGGGCAGTACGCGCCCATTCCGCCGGTATTAAGGCCGGTGTCACCATCCTTGGCTCGCTTGTGGTCTTGAGCATTGTGGATCACCTTGGCACTGTGCCCATCGGATATGACAAACACTGATGCCTCTTCACCTTCTAAAAATTCTTCTACTACCAGCCGCTCGGCCGCATCGCTGAGCTTGGCATCTTCCTGCAGCTGCTGCAACCGCTTTTTAACTTCATCCTCCGTTTCGCAGATAAATACTCCTTTTCCGCCAGCAAGGCCGTCTGCTTTTAGCACTACCGGGTATTCATTTTTTTGCTGAATGTATGATAAAGCCTTATCGAATTCGTCATGCTCAAAGGTGGCATACTCGGCTGTGGGAATCATGTTTTCTTTCATGAAACTGTTGGCAAAATCTTTGCTTCCCTCGAGTTTTGCTGCCGCTTTTGAAGGACCAAAAACGTTGTGCCCGCGTTTTTCCAAGTAATCGGCAATACCATTTACCAGAGGTTTTTCGGGACCCACTACGGTCAGATCAATATTCTTTTCCTCTATAAACTCCAATACCTCACTAAAGTCATTCAGCGATAGTGCAGCATTTTCGGCCACTTGGGCGGTCCCCGGGTTACCCGGCGCCACATACAATTTGCCAAGCAGTTCCGATTTACTGATGCTCCATGCCATGGCGTGCTCGCGTCCGCCGCTTCCAAGAAGTAAAACGTTTAAATTCATAACGTAAATGGCTAAATGAGTAAGTTAATTTTGTGGAATTATTCAGATACTTGGTCTACAGCAATGTCAATTATTTCGGCAAAACTATCTGCTTTCAGTGATGCACCGCCAATGAGGCCACCGTCAACATCGGGCTGACTGATCAACTCTTCGGCATTATGGGGCTTCATGCTACCACCGTAGACAATGCGAACAGTTTGGGCCGCCTTTTCGCTGTAAAGCTCTTTAAGTTCCGTACGCACCATTTCGTGCATTTCCTGTGCCTGATCTGGAGTTGCAGTTTCGCCGGTACCAATAGCCCAAAGCGGCTCATATGCCAAAACTACATTTCCAATTTCAGATTCATTAATGCCGCTCAGCGCTGCATGAACCTGTTTTTTTACCATCTGCTGGTGCACCCCTTTTTTCGCTGAGCCAGTGATTCACCAATGCAAATAATAGGATTCAGCCCGTCGCTGAGTGCCTTTTGCGCTTTTTTATTTACCGTTGCATCAGTTTCACCAAAATATTCGCGACGTTCTGAATGACCGATAATCACATAGCTGCAGCCTACTTCTTGCAGCATAGCTGTGCTTACTTCACCGGTATAGGCCCCATTATCCTCAAAATGCACGTTTTGTGCACCGAGTTTAATGGGTGTACCAGCTGTGATATCAGCAGCAGTGGTCAGCGATATTTCCGGCGGACAGACCAGTATATCAACAGATTCAACCCCTGCCTCAATCTGCTCTTTCAATTCAGTGAGCAGGTCTTTGGTTTCGGCCGGACCGCAGTTCATTTTCCAGTTCCCGGCAATTAATAATCGTCGCATAATATGCTAGTTTGTATTAATAATTTGTTGAATTTCCTGAATCACTTCTTGGTATTCATCCCCTTCAAACCGACGTACAATTCGCCCTTGCTGATCCACCAAAAATCGGAGTGGCAGTGCCTGCACATTAAATAATTCAATTAGCTGGTCTCGGTCAAATGCAGCCGCATCAGCCACTGGCCATGCTCGCACTCGATTCTCAAAAAACTGGTCAATTGTTGACTGGCTGCTATCCAGAGGCATGGTTACAATCTCGAAATCATAATTTTTATAGATGCTGTAAATCACCGAGGTGCGGTCGTATTGCTGCTGATACATGGGATTGGTGAGCGGGGTTATTTCCAGCAAGTAGGCCGTGCCTTTCAGCTCCTCGCGGCTGATCGTATCACCGCCCCGGTTGCTAAATGAAAAAGCTGGAATAGCATCACCGGGTGATAAATAATTTAAATCATACTCCACGGATGCAGCCCATTCGCTGGCCATCTCGTTGTCGTCAAACTCATTTTTGAATGAATTTAATGCGGTTAATGCCTCACTTACGCGCGA
>NNSL01000194.1 GCA_003123965.1 Balneolaceae bacterium SMO_bin1 | reverse complement strand
CGAACCTTCACACGGCATGATCTGTGCCGAAGATGAACTCGGCTTGGGCTCCGACCATTCCGGCATCATGGTTTTGGATGAAAGTTTAGAAGTAGGAACGCCTATACGAGACGTTTTTGATCTGGAGCAGGATTTCATATTTGATATCGCCATTACCCCCAATCGCCCCGATGCAACGTGCCATCTCGGCGTAGCACGCGATTTGGCGGCCGCGCTCAACCTCGAGCTTAACCGGCCGTTTGAACCGAATTGTCTGACACTGAACCACTACCCAATTTTGACATTCGTATTGAAAATGAGGATAAGTGTCCACGGTATGTCGGCAAGATTATTGAGGGCGTTACGGTAGCTGACTCACCAGCCTGGCTACAGAACAGGCTTAAGGCGTTGGATGTACGGCCCGTGAACAACATTGTAGATATTACCAACTACGTGATGCTGGAAATGGGCCAACCGCTTCACGCTTTTGACAGAGCTACGCTGCAGGGTGATCAGATTATCGTGCAGGATTTCGATGACAGCATTACGTTTGAAACGCTTGATCATATTGAACGCAACTGTCCGGCAGGGACGCTATTCATCTGCGATGGCGACGCACCAATCGCCATTGCCGGCGTTATGGGTGGCGTAGACTCCGAAGTAAGTGATAGAACAACAGACGTAGTGCTCGAAAGCGCCTATTTCGGTACGGGCAGTATCCGCAAAACGGCCAAGCAGCAAACACTGCAAACGGATGCTTCCTATCGTTTTGAGCGCGGGGTGGATCCCACAATACAGCGCATAGCTGCAGAGCGGGCGGCCGAACTAATGGCAGAAATAGCTGGTGGTACCGTCCAAAATTACTGCTCTGATGTGCATCCCAATCCATACGAATATCAAAAAATTACCCTGCGCAAAAGCTATACCAATCGCCTGCTGGGTACCCAATTTTCGGTTGATGAAATCACCGATTTACTCCATGGACTGGAACTTTCTATCGTGGATCAGGATGATGAATCGGTAACCTACCGAATTCCCGCATTTCGTCCTGACCTGCAGCGGGAGGTGGATCTTATTGAAGAAGTAGGTCGCCTTTACGATTACAACAACATTCCGCGGCCCGAGCACGGCACGTTTACATCACCCGAGGCCTTTACAAAATGGGAACAGCTGAATAATAAAATTAAAGAAGTAGCCAAAGGCCTTCGCTTCCGGGAAATTTATTCCAATTCACTGATTTCCGAAGAAGTGGCTACACGTTTTAGTGAGCCGGAACAGATGCTTCATACGCTCAATCCTATTTCGGCAGACATGACCACGCTCCGCCCTTCCCTGCTGCCGGGCTTTTTGGAATCAGCGGCTTATAATTTCAATCGTAAAGCATCGCAAGTTCGGTTTTTTGAAATGGGTCATGTTTTTGAAAAATCAGATAATGGCCAATTCTATTCCGGCATCGGCGAAGAAGCGCATGTGTTATTTGGACTGGCGGGACTCAAGACCATTGAGCACTGGAGCACCGAGCCGCAAGAATACAGCGTGTTTGATTTGAAGGCGGTTATCAACAGCTTTTTATCGGCGCTGCACCTTGAGCAGTATGTAACAACCGATGTTAATGACGATAATCATCTGCTGTATTTTATAAATGATCAGCAAATCGGGAGGCTGTATGCTGTAGAAGAGACTTTGAAAAAAGCATTCGATCTGGATCAACCCTCCTTTGCCGCCGAATTTTCAATCACTCGAATTTATGATGCCCAGAAGCAACTGTCTTCCGATCGGTATGAGCCGGTGTCAAAATTTCCATCATTCGAGTTCGATTTTGCGGTGATTGTCGATTCAGGGCTGCGTGCCTCAGCACTTCAGGAGCAGATTGAGAAAACAACTGGGGATAATCTTGATGAGATCCAGGTATTCGATGTCTTTGAAGGTGAATCACTGGGTGAAAACAAGAAAAGCATTGCGTTTCGATTATCATTCCTCGACAAAAATAAAACTTTGACTATCAAAGATGTAGAACCTATAATTGAAAACGTGCTTAAGGTACTTGACGACAAATTTTCTGCCAAATTACGATCATAATTCACCCACAATTTGCTAAGCAGCGACAGTCCACATAGTAAACGCTTTAACCAGCTTTTAGCCGAAGTTCAGCAGGAAGTTGAGACGCTTAAAAGTGAGCTCAGCACGCTGGAAAAAGAAAATGCGCAACTCAAAGAAGAGTTGAAAGCGACGAAGGAAAAACAGGCAGACGTTTTCTCATCCCTGAAAGAAACCGAGCGCATGGCGCTAAAGCACCAGATAAAAGGACTGGTTTCTAAAATCGACGAACATCTTGAGGAGCAGTCATGAAATCGATTAAAGTATCCATTCTCGGCAAGCAGTACCCGCTCCGCGTGGAGGAGTCGGAAGAGCAGAATATGATTCGCATTGCCGAATATGTGGACGAAAAGTTCAAACAGTACAAAAAAGAGCTGAGCAAACAGCCAGAATCAACCGTAATGGTTCTTGCCGCACTGAGCATTGCAGAAGAACTTTTTGAGCAGCGCCGTGAAAACCGAAAGCTGCAAGAGCAGGATGAAGTACTGCTCGAAAACGTGAATGACTCCATTGAAAACCTTCTGCAAGATATCCGATCACAAGGTTGAATCTCCATTCTGAATACAGCCGATATTTACTTACCTTTACGCTTTCAGAATTTTGAGCAAATTGAAAGTATATCATGTCCAGCAACCGCTTAAACATTTTATTTATTGGTGATATTGTTGGTGAGCCGGGGTTGACTCTGCTT
>NNSL01000158.1 GCA_003123965.1 Balneolaceae bacterium SMO_bin1 | reverse complement strand
GGCTTGGTTCAGGTCGCCGGTATCGGCGTAGTATCGGCGCATAAAGTCCACTTTCAAAATAGAGTCATTAACGGCAATACCGGTCAAAATAAGGATGCCCATAAACGACAGGGCGTTCAGGCTTACGCCGGTAATCCACAGAATAGCCAGCGAGCCTACCCACGCAAAGGGCACGGCCGCCAGAATAATGAGTGGGTGCTTCAGGCTCTCAAACTGGATGGCCAAAATGATGTAAATAATCAGCACGCTGATGAGCAGCAGCAGCCCCATCTGCTCCAACAGCGATGCAATGCTCAGCGCCGACCCGCCCAGTTCAACCTCGGTGCCCGTTTGACGCGTAAATTGGTTCACTTCTTCGTTAATGGGCCCCTGCTGCCACCACCAATCGGCAAAATCCATGCTGGCCACGTAGCTCAACACCGGCGTCTGGTTCACCCGCTCCAGCTGCTCAGGCTCTGCACTTCGGTTGATTTCCGCCACGTAACTCAGCGGCACGTTTTGCCCGTTCAGCTGCAGATTAATCTCCTGCGGATTGTACACCCGCCGGTCGTAGCCCACCAGCCGGATGGCAATATTTTCGTCCTGCCGGTTCCAGTCGGTCACAAAATTGCCGCGCGTCAGCGATTCCAAATAATTAATTACCTGCTGCTCGGTGATGCCCAGCTGCATCAGGTTTTCGGGTTTAAACTGCAGTTGGTACGTTTCCACCTCCTCGCGGTACTGTTTCTGCAGGGTGATGGTTGAATCGGCGGCCGTTAACCGGCGCTGCAGCATGGCCGAAAGGCGCTCGCTTTGGGCACGGTCGTCGCCCACCATGCGGAAAATAACGGGCGGCGCATCGGCGGTGGGCAGCGCGCCCCACTGGGCATTGGCTTCCACTTGGGTGGCCGTCCAGCCGGGCCGGTTGCCCACAAACTGCTCAATCTGGCGGCGCACGCTGTCGGCTTGGGCATACCCACTTACCGGAACGGTCAACTGAAATTTGTTGAGGCCCTCTTCCGATAAATTGGTGAGGTCGGTTTGATCAGTGTAACCACCCAGCGCCTGCATCGGGCGATCATCCTGCGCGGGCACCGCTCGCATCAGGTCGGCCGCGGCACCACGCGTGCTTTCAATAGCGGTATTGCCCGGCAGCCTCACCTGGTACTGCACCTGCGAGGGTTCTGATTCAGGCAATATTGACTTATCAATTGAAACAAACTGGAACCCGGCCATCACCAGCAGCACTGCCATGCCGCCCAGCAGCCAGCCGCGGTGGCGCAGCGCTTTTTGCAGGCTTCGTTCGTAACGGTCGCGCAGCCGGTTGAAGTAGGAATTGAAGCCCAGCACCTTCGATTTTTCCTGCCGTTTCTGTACCTGCACCACCAGTACCGGCAATATAAGCAGCGCTACCAGCAGCGAAGCAAGCAGACTGATGGAGAGCGTCCACGCCTGATCTTTAAAAAAGGCGCCTTCAAATCCACCCAGAAATACCAGCGGTAAAAACACGGAAATAGTGGTGAATGTAGATGCCGTAACCGCCAACGCAATTTCGCGCGTGCCCAGCGAGGCGGCCTCAAATACATTTTTGCCCTGCATGCGGTATCGGTTGATATTCTCCAGCACAATAATGGCATTGTCAACCAGCAAACCGATGCCCAGGGTAAGTCCGCTGAGCGATACGATGTTGAGCTGGATATCGGTGAGGTACATCACAAAAAAGGTGAGGAAAATGCTTACCGGTATAGATATACCAATGGTAAAGGGCGTGCGGTAGTCGTCCAGAAACAGGAACAGAATAATGAACGCCAGCACCGCGCCCACCAGCAGCGTTTGCAACAGGTTATTGATGGTGTTGCGGATGTAGCTGGCATTTTCGTTCAGCACCTCAATATTCACATCCTCATTTTGGCGTTCGAGCTCTTGCAGCAGCGGAAGCATGGTATCGTAGGCTTCAACCGTGTTGGCGCCGTACTCTTTCTTCACCAGCATGCTCAGCACACGCTGCCCGTCAGCTAATGCAAATGAGGAGGGATCGGCCTCGGCCATTTCAATTTCCGCCACATCACTGAGCATCAGCACCTTGCCAGTGCCCAGCCGGGTAAGCGGAACTTGGCGGATATCTTCGATAGACTGAATACGGCTCTGAATTTTGAGCGAATAGCGGTACCAGCCGTCGCGCAATTCCCCGGATGTGGTAAAAAGATTGGCCTGTTCAACCAGGTTTCCTATCCCACTCAACGACAGTCCATAGCGGTTAACGGCCTCCGGGCGATACCGAATTTGCACCTCGGGCTGCACCGCACCTACCAGTACCGCCTGGGCTATGCCGTCAGCCTGTTCCAGTCGCCGGGCAAGTACCTGCTCGGCCCAGCGTTTCAGCGACAGGCGGGTATCGAAATTGACTTCCTCCTGGCCGGCGGCGGTAATGCCCAGCACGGCTATCGGCTCATCAGATGACGAATTCTGTATCAGCTGCGGCCGCCCGGCCTGCTGGGGCATGCCATAACGCGCCTGATCCAGCTTTTCACGCACGTTCAGGAAAGCCAGATCCATGTTCTCTCCCCAATTAAACCGCAGCGAAATAACACTCTCACCCTGGCGGGCAAATCCGTGTATGCTTTGGATACCCTGCACCGAGCCCATTAATGCTTCCAGCGGCTCGTTGATGCGCTTCTCAACTTCACGCGGTGCAGCGCCGCTCCACTCGGTACGTACCAAAAGTGTGGGTGAATCTACTTCGGGAAGCAAATTCACGGATAGGTTGCTCAACGCAATACTCCCAAAAATGAGTACTGCGATGATGAGCATGATAG
>NNSL01000157.1 GCA_003123965.1 Balneolaceae bacterium SMO_bin1 | reverse complement strand
TTGTGGGCCTTGTTGAGGAAGAGCTTAAAGATGATAAATATAGCGATGGCTATATTCTGGATGGATTCCCCCGTACCGTTCCGCAGGCCGAGGCCTTCGATAATATTTTGGATAAAAAAGGCAAAACCCTAGACACCTTTTTGAAGCTCGAAGTTCCAGAAAAAGAGCTGATCAATCGCATATTAAGTCGCGGTGAAGGCCGATCGGATGATTCTCCAGAGAAAGTAAAAAATCGGCTGGCCATTTATTATGAGGAAACCCAGCCCGTACTTAATCACTACAAAAAGCAAGATATTGTTGAAACGATCGACGGCGTTGGCTCCATTGAAGAAATTTTTGGAAGAATTAAGGAGACGCTGGACAGCAAGTAAAACCTCTATCAAATTTACATACTTTGAAAAATCCTCTTTCTGTAGATGAAAGGGGATTTTTTATTACTATCAGTTCATATCAGCAAGGGAAAAACCTACACCTGTAATAGTCGTTTTCCTACATCCCTTCCCTTGTAAGGTGAATAACTTCATCAGCGATTTAAATTATTCATCTTAACCAACATTTATCATGAAGAATATTATTGTGGGGATTGCTATTGTTAGCGCTTTATTTATTTCGGGATGTTCTACCTCCGGTGCTTTTCTTTCAGCAAACCAAACCCAGGTAAACCTGGAACAAGCCAACTACACCATCACTGCAACAAATATATCGGGTTATTCTGAATCCGCTTATGTATTAGGCTTTAGCTATTCTACCGGATTTACTACCAGCACGTTTGCGGCCGGACGTGTAGAAGGCACTGGAATGCTATACAAAGAAGCACTGGAAAATCTGTGGATCAATTATGAAAAAGATAATGGCACCATCAATGGCAAGCGCCTTGCACTTACCAACGTGCGCTACGACACGGATATCTTGAACTTATTTATTTATACTAAAGTAATGGTAGGCGTACGGGCAGACGTGATTGAATTTACTAACTAATTGGTTATCAACTACCCTTCTCTACTTCTTCGCTTTGTAATAGCATGCCAAATAAGACCAACAGCTATTAACACCATCCCGCTAATCCAGAATTTCGGCTCAATCCAAAAGGCAAGAAACAGGCAACCGAATAAGCCCATTGCTGGAATCCAACGTGGATAAAGCCGCAAGTCTTCAGGCATCACAAAAGCAGACAGATTGGTGATGGCATAATAAATGAGCACGGTAAACGCACTGAATGACCATGTAAATACAACATCACCACTAAGCACCAGCAAGCCAATAATAAGCCCTGTCATCCAGACCGCAGTAGCGGGACTTTTTGTATCGGGATTGACTGTTGCCAAAAATCCGGGCAAGTCTCTTCGGCGGGCCATACTGAGCATCACACGGGAAAGCCCGAGAATCAAATTCAGTAGTACGCCCAACATCGCTGTTATGGCTGCAATGGTAATGACCGGACCAATTACCGGCACCGACAGCGCCTGGGCTACGATCATCAGCGGAGCCGCTTCCCCATCCACCGTCTGACCAAACGCTTCTGCACCCATAACCTGCAAGGCCGTCAACGATACGGCAAGGTACAGTATCACAATAAACACCATGGCCAATATGATGGCTTTGGGAATCGTAGTTCGAGGCTCGGCCACCTCTTCGCCCAGCGTAGCGATACGTCCGTAGCCGGTATAAGCGACAAACATCAGTGCCGAAGCATATAAAATAGAGGAGGTTGAAACATCCGTAACCGCATCAGTAACCGGTTGCGTGGGGACGCCATTGACAAACAAGCCGGTAACGACAAGCGAGGCAAGTCCGACTAAGGTTACGGACACAATATATTTGTTGGCTTGGTTGCTTCGGCTGATTCCTCCGGAAACCAGATAGGTCATAATTAACAGTAGTAAAAGTCCAGCTGCTACAATCTGCCAATTGGCAGATCCCACATCAAACGCATAAAACAGGTAGCCCACACATCCCAATACTGCGGTGGCCGCCGAGGCCGACTTAGCGATAAGAAACATCCATCCCGCTGTAAAACCAAAGTAGGAGTTAATAAATCGATTACCGTATTCGTAGGTGCCACCACTCACCGGGTGAGCCGCTGCAAGCTGAGCACTGCTGAGTCCGTTAAAAGTTGCCAGCAGCGCCGCAATTACGATAGCAATAACAATTCCATTGCCCGATACCTGAGTGGCAATGGCAATACTCACAAAAATTCCCGTTCCAACAATTGATCCCAGTCCCATCAAGATGGCACCGGGCGTTTTGATCGCGCGCTTTAGTTCGTCTGTCATTCTCTTAGTTTTTTTCGGTTGAAATCCACTTCAGATCAAGCGACCATTTTCCACCACCTTTGATCATTAGAAACAAACTACCCAGCCACATGGCCCAATCGGTGCGCATTTCGTGCGCCATGCTCCAAAATCCGTATCTGCTGAGCTTACGCAGCACAAAGGGACCAAAGCTTTCTCCAAAAGCGATAGGAATTTTGGTGATAATAATGGCAACCGTCATAATAGAAAAAGTAACTAATGCCCCGATGCGGGTAAAAAGTCCCGCTAGGATGAGTAATCCAGCAATGATCTCCAACACTCCTATAAAGTTTCCAAAGAACTCCGGGGCCGGAAATCCCATACTTTCAAAGTGCCCTACCCCGACGCTGGGCCGCATACAAAAACTTTTGAATTCCTTCGGACAGAAAAACGGAGCCCACCATCAGTCGAATAAGAAAGGTCGTTTTCTCATCATCCGTTTTCAGAATTTTCTGTAAAATTGGTCTGTTTTCTTACTTTTTTTGATAGAAGTGCCTAGATAAC
>NNSL01000195.1 GCA_003123965.1 Balneolaceae bacterium SMO_bin1 | reverse complement strand
CCAATCATAAACCCGGTAACATCCTGAAAAAATATAATCGGGATTTTCTTTTGATTGCAGTTCATAATAAATCGCGCAGCTTTGTCGGCGCTGTCGGAATAAATTACGCCGCCCACCTGCATTTCGCCTTGTTTCGTTTTAGTAATTTTGCGCTGATTAGCTACAATCCCCACGCTCCATCCATCAATGCGTGCAAAACCGGTGATTACGGTTTGTCCATACCCATCTTTGAACTCGGTAAATGAATCTTCATCAACAATACAGTCTAAAATGTTATACATATCATAGGGCTTTGGTACGATCATTGGGCAAGATATCAAGCAAATCTACGGGATCACGTCCCGGTTCTTTCGCTTCTTTGCGATTGAATCCAGCCGTATCAAACGGGCCCAGTTTATCAACCAAATCGCGTACCGTTGAAAGGCATTCTTCATCGTCTTCCATTTTGTAGTCGGTAACACCGCTAATTTCGGTATGCGTGGTAGCCCCACCCAAGGTTTCATTGTCCACTTCTTCACCAATGGCTGCCTTCACCAGATAGCTGCCGGCAAGAAACACACTGCCGGTTCCGTCTACAATTAATGCTTCATCGCTCATGATTGGTAAATAAGCCCCGCCGGCGACGCAACTGCCCATTATGGCAGCAATTTGGGGAATGCCTTTAGCACTTATTACGGCATTATTTCGGAAAATGCGACCGAAGTCGTCTTTATCCGGAAAAATCTCATCCTGCATGGGAAGATAAACACCAGCGGAATCAACCAGATAAATAATAGGTAAGTGATTTTCGATGGCAATTTCTTGGGCGCGCAGGTTTTTCTTTGCGGTGATGGGAAACCATGCACCTGCTTTTACGGTGGCATCGTTGGCCACAATTACGCATGAACGGCCGGAAACATTGGCAATTCCAGTTACAACTCCACCCGAGGGGCACCCGCCTTCCTCTTCATACATTTCGTAACCGGCCCACATCCCGATCTCATAAAAACGGTCTTCATCGTCAACCAGCATATTAATGCGCTCACGCGCCGTCATTTTACCCTTCTTATGATGCTTTTCGATTCGTTTTTCACCACCACCCTTTTTATTTCTTCTTCGGTAATGTTCAGTTTTTTGATGTATTCGTTGAGTGATGAAGAGGAATTGTTTGTTGAACTCATAAATGCAATAAACTGTGATTATGAATAATAGATGGTATATTAGAGCGTTGTTAGAGCAGGTTTCTGCATTGCTTAATGTACTGTTTTAAACCGCGCTGAAAAAATTGAATTTCATTTCGCTCTCACTCAAAAAAATTAACGCTGATGAATATCGCAAAATGTAAAACAAAGGTTGCCTGCCTGGTTCTTTCATTATTTTTAGTGTCAGGTTTGGCCACGCCGGTGTTTTCACAGCTCTCTGATTATGAACGCCTGGCTTTTCGAAATGAGAGTCCCCGTGTATATGTAAATACGTTTACGCTTCCCGGAAATACGCCCGACGAATTAAAGCTGACCACTGTATTTAATTTGAGCTACAACTTTTTGCCGTTCAAAAAGCTCAACAGCACCCAGCGAAACGATGAATATTTTAGTTCAGCGAGCTTGAACTTAGAGGTTTTCAAGTCGCCGGAACAGAACCTTGAGCGAACTGAAGATGTGGATGTTGAAGGGCTTGAGCCGGTGGCACGCGCAACATGGACCGACACCGCATACGCTGCCGATTATGAGGCAACGCGATCGAATGAAGAAGGCTTAGTGGGCAGCATGCAAGTTGATGTATCACCTGGCTATTACACCTATTTGATGCAGCTAAGCCAACAAGACCGGGGCCAGGCACAAAACTCTCGAACAAGGAACATACGCGTGGTAACCTATGAAAATCAGCAGCGCGATAATATTATCTTTGGTAAATCTGTGGACAACAACGAGAGTCCATCCCAGCTTACACTCTTCACCAAAGGCAATAATGTTACCTACTCTGAAGACTTCTATGCTATGATTCCGTTGCCGGGAGCCGAAAGCACGGACTCTTATTCACTCCAAATTAATAGGTTAAATGTACTCGATGAAGACACCTCTTCAATAGGTCAAGTTTTGCAAAGCGATTTGCCTGCGGAAACACTATTGCAAAATATTAGGCCCAAACTACAAAAATCAGGTGGCGCGCTTACACTGCAATTAAATCAAGAGAATGAGGGGTATACTTACGCCATTGTTCGCATTCCGAACAGCAAATTCCCGAATGCTTTGTACCGCATGCAGGTTAAGAACACCAGTGGCATTGTGGTCGCAGATAACGTATTCCAATCTTATTGGAGTGATATACCCACCAGCCTGCTAAGCCTGGATATGGCCATTGATATGCTGCGATTTATGGCCAGCGAAGAAACAGTTGATCGTATTGACAGTGGTTCTGATGTAACCCGAGAACGCAAATTCCGCGAATTCTGGGAAAAGCGCGACCCAACGCCTAATACGGAGTTCAATGAACTGCAGGCTGAATACTATAATCGTATAGATTACGCCTACGAGAATTTTAGCACGCAGAACCAGCTGGGTTTTAACAGTGATCGCGGAAAGGTGTACATAAATTATGGTCCGCCTAATGATATAAACCGAACATTTCCTGCAGATGGACCAACCACTGAAGTTTGGACCTACGACAATCGAAAGTTTATCTTTAAGGCAACCTCTGGATTTGGAGATTTCAAACTGGTATCACAGCAAACCAAGAACCAAAGGCACTGAATTATGAGCTTGCGATTGGCAATCAGTATGGGTGATTATAATGGCATTGGCCCGGAAATCATCATTAAATC
>NNSL01000175.1 GCA_003123965.1 Balneolaceae bacterium SMO_bin1 | reverse complement strand
CGGCATCAATTTCAATAACGTTGAGCGTTTGGTTCAGCGATTCGCCGTCAACCTCTTGCTCAATATTATTTACGCTGCGCGCCAGCACCCGGGCCATAGTTGTTTTACCAACGCCGCGCGGGCCGCAGAACATGTAGGCGTGCGCCAAACGGTTCTGTTTTATGGCATTTTGCAGGGTATCGCTCACATGATTTTGTGAAACAATATCATCGAATGTGAGCGGCCGGTATGTGCGGGTTAAAGCTCGGTAGTTGTCAGGCATCAGTGTGATTTATAAACCTTTTCTTGCGCGACTGCATCAGCAAAACTACAAAAAATGAAGGTGATTTCGTACTTAAAATCGCGCGTTATTAATTTTATCTGATATCTTATATAATTAAAACAAAAGCAAACTTACTTAGGTGTTTATGCGGAAAATCTATCCAATCGTAACCATTCTCATTAGTGGAATCCTGCTTTGGTCGCTTGGTCCCACACAGGCTACAGCACAGCAGCAGGCTGAGGAGTATTACCAAAAAGGCCGGCAGGCTGCCGAGCAGGGGGATGTGCAAAAAGCGCTGGATATTTGGCTGCAGGCCCGCGGATCACTGCAGGTGCCCAGCACGCGCATTGGCAATGCGTTTATTGAGCTGGCAGCCGCAGAGGAAATACGAGATTACTATGAATTTGGCACACTGATGTATCAGTGGGGGCTTTCGGCAGAGCAGGTGGAGCACAATAAAGAGGTGCTCCGAAACGAAATAGAACGCGTAGGTTTGCTGGCCTCCGACAAAACTTACCGGCGGTGGATTGGGCTGTGGAAAGATAACGATCCGCAGCTGTACCGTGAACTATGGGCCTTTTGGCAGCAGCAGGATCCTACGCCCACCACTACCTACAACGAGCGCTTGATTGAGCACTGGCAGCGCATTGCGTACAGCAAAGAACATTTCACACAAAATAAGAGCGGGCCGCTAAGCGCCGACGACCGCGCTCGCATTTATGTGCGCTATGGCGAACCGGATGTGCAAAGGAGTGGAACCATTAATTTTGATCCCGGCATTGCATCAACCTACATCGAAGAAATTGCCAATACGCCAGTCATGCCTTTCCCAAAAGTTGAGACAGGAACTATTCAGGCTTTTGTGAAGCATGCACGAAATTATCACACCAATCCGCAATACGAAGTATGGGTGTATCAAGAGTCTGCCTCCCGAGCCGAAAAGAACATTTTTATATTTGGAAATAGTACGGAAACGGCGGGTTTTGAGGAGATAAGCAATGTAGAGGAATTGATACCCAATCGGGCCTTTAGCATGAGCTTGGATCAGGTGCCCACGGGCACACAATTTTCAGGAAACAACAGACGCGTTAAAAATATACGGCCTGGCTTGATTCTACAGATTATGTACTACGATGAGCTGGCGACAATTGATCCCTACTTTGGCACCATGTTCAACAATATTACCGAAAGGGCTATAGATTCGGGTACTGAACCCGTAAGCGTGGGGCTAAGTCAGGAAATGCTTACGCAGGCCCGATTCGATTTACAGGAGCTGCAGCTGAAAGCTCCGCAGGAAACCTCTACCTACGGGCGGCAAATGGTTGATATTCCGGTGGACGTGTTTCAATACCGGCTGCTTGATGAAAACAATGCCCCCTATTTTGCCACCTTTGTGGAAAGCCGCCCGCAGAAGGCATTCTGGTTCGACTACCTATCTAATTACAGCGAAAAAGATTCGGCACAGCGCCGCGAATTCAAGAAGCAGGAATTCAAGCAATATGAATTTACGCAGGCGGTACAGCTTTATAACAATGGTGAGCTGCAGAATCAGATTAGTGCAAATCCTGTTATTGTAACTCAAAGCGGTGATGCCTCGCTGTCTCTGCTGTCCATTCCTGCCATGCAGGAGGGGGCGCGACAGGTTTTTACAGCCAAACTCATTAATACTGATCCCGAATCAAGATATCCCGTTCAAGATATGCCCTATAAGTCAGAATTACGTGGTTTGGGAAAAACGGTAGTGCCCCAGCCGGAACCGCTGCAGCCAACGCCCAACCAGCTGCAAATGGGAGAGCTTATTGTAGGTTATAATTACGACTCTTCGGCCCCGCTTGATGAACAATTCCCGTTTACGGTGGCCAACCGCAAGCAAATTCCCCAGAATGAAGATCTGGTGATTCATCTGGAGGTTTACAACATGAGTGAAGGTGAGGAAGGTAATTACAATGCGCGGCTCAGCTACCAGGTGGAGCCCAAAGGCGGTATTCTGGATTGGTTTAAAAAACAGCGCGAAAACCTGACGCTTACGCTGAATCTGGAATCGGCTACGCCGCGTTATGTTGAGAACCTGCAGGTGCAGACGCGTGAGCTGCGGCCGGGAACCTATAATATGGAAATTACGGCCGAGGATCCGCGCAGCGGACGCCAAGTGCAGCGTAACTTTGAGTTTGAAGTGATCGAAAATCCCGGATCATCGAACTAAGATTACCGGTTTAACCATCTGATGTATAGTTGCTGGGCAGCTGATCAGCCAAGCGGTAGCGCGACCAATACCCTTTCACCATCAGTGCGATTGGGTTGAGCAGGTTGCCTTTATTATCAACAAAAAAGGTCTGTTTTTTGGTATTCGGAACCAGCTCTGATCGCTCCGATTGGAAGGTGAAGTTGCCGCCACGAGGCCCCACAACATTCTGGGTTTGGCCGTAGATCACACTTAGTTCTCCTGTCAATTTGTATCCTTTAACGGTACTGGCCAAGGCCTCGGGTACGTTTGGTCGACTCATTACTTCGAACTTTGTTTCAGCCTCACTCAGCCGGATGAGTTTGGAAGGATTTTC
>NNSL01000449.1 GCA_003123965.1 Balneolaceae bacterium SMO_bin1 | reverse complement strand
CCAGTTCCGTCAATGCATCATCTTCGCCGGCCAGGTAAGCATCGAATGGTGATCCCGGTGTGGTAAGCGTACGTTCAAATGTTGCTATGGCTTTCGTCAGGTTTTCAAAATTAAAGTGTTCAGCGGTATCGGGGAAGGCCTCTTTGAATAGCGACTCGTAGCCAGCGTTTTCCAGTCGCTCCATAGCTTCTTCTTTGGTTAGATCCATCTCCACATGGGCCTGAATTGGTCCTCCGGCCTGTTCCTCAAGCGTAGCTGCGCGGCCATCCCAAAACTGCGCTTTCAGAAAAGCAGCATTGTAGACTGTAGGGGTGTTTCTCGGTCCAAGCCGTCCTTTTTCGCCAGAGGCTACATCGCGGTGATCAATGCCAGCGGCCCCAACTACATGACAGGTATTGCACGATATTGTTTTGGAACGAGAGAGTAGTGGTTCAAAAAATAGCTTGTGGCCTAAATCAACTTTCGCCTCTGTTGTGGGATTATCTTCCGGAGAAGGGGCTTCGTCGGGGATACGAGAAAATAGCTGAGAATATTCGGAAGCGGCTTCAGTTTGTGTTTCGCTTTGGCAGCTGTAAATCAATGAAATTGATATAAAAAGCACCAATATTACAGCCAATGACGTTTTTGCTTGAGGGAATGAACGCATACCTATCACCTTGGTATTTAAGCCATTTTTTCTTCACACTTAACAATATCAAATGTGTAAAAGAAGGACAAGGATGCGCTCTTATTTAAAATCAGTATAGTTTTACGTATAAACTGATTAGCTCTCTTATATGAAGCTGCATGCAGTAGGAAAGGTTGTGTTTTACTTTCCTTTCTCGTTTGAAAATGTTTTGTGGGCGGCCTGTATGGCCTTGTCGGGTCCAACGAACACTACATGGTCTCCGGCCTGAATTTCCGTTTGTCCCCGCGGCACTACAAACATCTCATCCCGAATGACGGCTGCAACAACGCATTGATCGGGAACATCAATATCCTGTATCATGCGGCCGACTACATCCGCATTTTCAGGTACTTCCATATCCATTAGGCTGGCCACGCCGCTTTCAATTTCAAATAAATCGGCAACACTCGGGCGATCGAGATAGTTTTCAATCATTGCAGCAGTAGCATAGGGAGCGCTTATGCAAACTATATCATTGGCTTCGAGCAGCGAGATATACGAAGGGTCGCGGGCGATGGCAATCACATGGTTAATACCCAGCCGTTTGGCCTGTAATGCTATAATTGAATTTCGCTCGTCGTCGTTTGTAGCCGCTATAGCCACATCCATTTTTTTAGGTTCCACCTGTTCAAGTACTTCCTGCTTTGTGCCGTCACCGTGAAAGATGGGCACGTTATAGCGCTGCCCGAGTTTTTCACTGCGTTTTTCATCCTGTTCAATAAATGTCAGCTGGTATTCCGAAGAGCGAAACACCATGCGAAACTCGTCCTGTTTGAGTAAACGGTCAGCAATATTGCTTCCCAGATTGCCGCCGCCAATGATTAATACGTTCATATGAGGCCTCCAATAAGCTTGAATTTTAATTTTTATTCGTTGTAAAAAGTCTGGAATACCTTTCAGTTCCGTCCGATTATGCGGCTGCACAAAGTAAAGTATTCCGCCCAGTACTGTTAATCCACCGCCGAGCATCAGGCTTTGCGGCTCCAGCGTTGGAACAAAAAACCAGCACGAAATGATGCCAAATATGGGAATCACCGGGTACAGCATAATCTTAAACGGCCGCCTGAGATTGGGCATGTGGCGATGCAACGCAATCACCGCATAGTTAACAATGCCGATGGCGATCAGGTAGCCGAAACTGCTGGCCGATGCAAGAAGTCGTACCACCCCGGATGCCCCCAGAATGGTTACCAATCCCGCACATACAAAAAGCGCTATATGCGGCGTTTTGTATGTAGAATGCAGCCGTGCAAAGAATTCGGGAAAGTGGCCGTCGCGTCCCAAGGCAAAAAGCACACGGGAGCTGGCGCCCAGTGTTACGCTGAAAGCCGATAAACTGGCCATGATGGTAGCAATTATGCCAGCCCAGCGGCCCCAGGTGCCAAACAGGTGGTCAGCCACAAATATAAACGGAGTACTGGTTTTGGCCAGCTCAGTGTAGTTCACTACGCCCATCATCACCCAGAGCAGGAGAACATAAATAACAATTCCCACACCGAGTGTAATCAAAATGGCACGTGGTATATTTTTTGCCGGTTCAATAATTTCCTCTGCGGCAACGGTAATCAGATCAAAGCCCACGTACGAAATGTATATCAGGCCCATAGTTGGAATCAAGGGACCCAGGCCCATGGGGGCGATGGGATCTAAGTTCGCGGGCTCAACGTAAAAAGCGCCCAGCACACCGACGCCAACCAGCACCAGCAGCTCTATAATATTCATGATGGTGATAAAGAAGAGGGCTTCTGCCTGACCCCGGAGATTGGTAATGGTAAAAACGATGGTGGTGGCTATCACAATTAATACCACACTTATTTCTGGCAGAAAATAGCTTTGTATGGTATAGGCGAAAATAACAGCGTAGAGCGAACAGGCCAGGGTGTTACCGATCCAGAAGAACCAACCGGTAAGAAAAGCAATAGGGCGGGGCAGGGTTCGGTTGGTAAATGAGTAACCGCCACCGGCAATGGGTAGGGCGGCTCCGAGTTCACTATAGCTGAGTGCTGTAAATAAAGTTAGCAGTCCCATGGCCAGGTAAGCGATTATTCCGAGTGGGCCAGCGGATTCGGCCACTACGCTGGGCAGTGCAAATACACCCGGTCCCATCATGGCACCAATGCCAATCATCACGGCCATAAACAGGCCTACGTTCCGCTTAAAACCGGATTG
>NNSL01000154.1 GCA_003123965.1 Balneolaceae bacterium SMO_bin1 | reverse complement strand
ATAAGCTAGATATTGAATCGCGATTTCTTGACCTGGAAGCTGAAACCGACGATTAAAATGAACAACTCTTTTCAAACTTTATCCGAAACGGCGCAACAGATTGCTGAAACGCGCAGCACCAACAGCAAAATTGCCATTTGCGCCCGCTATTTTGAATCGCTGCAAAGCGACGAAGACTTGAACCGGGCGGCGCAGTTTTTGGCTGAAGGTGCTTTTTCTTCCATTTCCGGCAAGCGGGCCACCATCGGCAGCCGCACATACTCAACTTGTGCCGCCGAATTTTGCGAAATTGACTACGATAAGGTGTTCAAACCGTCGAAAACAGCGCTTGGCAGTTCGTCAGAAGCCATTGAAAAGTTAATGCGTAATATTGAAGCTGCCCAAAAAAAGCGTGAACCGATAAAGCTATCACTCGCTGAAGTTGAACGCATATACGAAGATATTGCTGACGTCTCCTCGCGCAATGACAAGCAAGGCATTCTCCGCGAAGCCTGGAAACAGATGACGCCGCTGGAAATAAAATATTTCATCCGCATTATGACGCGCGGCTCCCTTCGAATTGGCTTTGAGTCGCGCAGTGTGGTGTCATCCATTGCCCAGGCATACAACAAAAAAGTGAAAGACGTCCGCTACGCGCACATGATCACCGGCAGCATTGGGCGCACTGCCGTACTTTGCAAAAATGACCGGCTTGATGAGGCCAACTTCAAGCTTTTTCACCCGTTATCGTTTATGCTGGCATCACCCATTGAAAGTCGCGCCGTAGAAAATCCTGAGTAAATATATTGCTGAGGAAAAATTTGACGGCATGCGGTGCCAAATGCACATCAGCGGTGACCGGGTGGAGCTGTACTCACGCGACTTGAACGATATCACGCATTCGTTTCCGGAAATCATCGACTTTTTTAAACAACGGAACCTGCCGGATGTAGTCCTCGACGGTGAAGTATGCGTGTACAAGGATGATGAAATTCTGCCTTTTCAACTGTTGCAGAAACGCATAGGACGCAAGAAACCATCTCAAAAAGTGATAAACAAGTACCCGGTGCTGTTCATTGCCTATGATATTCTGTTTTACGACAGCGGACCTATTTTTGAGAAAACACTGCTCGATCGTCGCGAAATCCTGCAAAAGCTTTCTGATCAATTCAACCTGCCGGTAACGAACCAATTTGAGGTGGAAGGTCAGGAGCATGTAGACGAAATGTTTGATCGCGCCCTGGCCCATGGCAACGAGGGTTTGATGCTGAAAAAGAAAGACAGCACGTATGAATACGGGCAGCGGCGCAAATCGTGGCTCAAAGTAAAAAAACCGGGCGGCACGCTCGATACGGTGATGATGTATGCCCACGCCGGTTCGGGCAAACGCGGCGGCTACTATTCCGATTTCACGCTGGGTATTCGGGTGGCCGAAGACGAGCGTTACGAGGAAGAGTTCATTCCCATCGGCAAAGCGTACGGTGGCTACACCGACGAAGAAATGAAGCGCATGAACGAGCGCATCAAAGAACTGACGGTGGAAAAATACGGGCCTACCCTTGGCTTGATTCCCGAAATTATGGTCGAACTTGAATTTGACGATATTCAGGTGAACAAACGAACCAAGGCTAACTACACGCTACGGCTGCCACGGTTTAAAGCCATCCGCTGGGACATGAGCCCCGAAGACGCGGACACGCTAAAAGATGTAGAACGCATGTACGAAGAGAAAATAAACCGCGAGCGCTTGAAGCAGGATAAGAATCCGTCATTCCATTTTGAACGGTTAGACCCTGAAACAAGTTCAGGATGACACTATTTTGCATTGCTAATTCACAATTCTTCATTCTTAATTTTTTATTGCAATGAGCAGCTGGAAACTCGAATCCATCCCGCCGCACGACTGGTTCCTGTGCCTGGATATTGACCAGTATTTTGATCATGAGCACGATCCTGAAGAAGTTTTTGAAGATGGATTTATCCGCCCTATCCCGGTGGGCGACCGCGATGTGATTGTCACTTCATTCTTTAATGGCGACCCGGAAAATCCCGAGTTCCATTTCCAAACCGACGAAGCACTGAGCAAAGATGAAATAACCGAAGCCAACAAAAGCCTGGCGCGCATTTTCGGCACCAATATTGATTTGCGTCCGCTCTACGAGCAAGCCGGGGATGATGAGGTGCTCGGCCCCATGATGACCGAACTTTACGGTTTTAAGCGGATGGCACGCGCCAATTTATTTGAAGATACCATCAACCGGATTATTGAAATGCGGCTTTCGCACAAACCCACGGCCAAGAAAATGGTGTACAAAGTGCGGGAAAATTACGGCTCGTTGGTCAGCGCCAAAGGGAAAAGTCTGCCGGCCTGGCCGCGACCGCATCAGCTGGTAAAAGCCAACCCGATTAGCATTCGTCAGCTGGGACCAACCAAGCGAAAAGGCGAATTTATCATTGGCTTTGCGGAAGATTTGCTGTCCGGTGAGCGCGATTTGCATCACCTCGAAACGTGTCAGCCCGAGGTATTTTATAACACCATTTCCAAAGTGCGCGGCGTGGGCCCAACCTCGGCCCAGCAGCTGATGCTCTTTCGCGAGCGCACCGACGCCGTGTTTCCCAGCAATAAAAGCAAAGGCAAAGAAAAAGGGCTGCGCAAGTGGATCGTCCTGAGCTACGGCGGCGACCCGGATACCATCTCCGAAGAAGAATTCCAACAGATGATTTCAAATTGGAAAGGCTATGAAGCAGCAGCGCTGGAGTTTATGTTTGTCAATTGGGTGATGAGTGAAAAAGAAAAGAAGCGGAAAAAGGATTAATCATACAATTTGGTCCATTTGCCAAAGATCATCAGAACGGTGGCCGTTGCTTG
>NNSL01000143.1 GCA_003123965.1 Balneolaceae bacterium SMO_bin1 | reverse complement strand
CAGTTATTTCGGAACAGCGGTTGCGCGGGCTGTCATAACGGTCCTTTGTTGGGAGGCCGATCATTCACCAGCTTCAGCCATGCTGAACAAATGGGAGGCGAAGATATGGGACGCTATGATGTTACCGGCGATGAAGCGGATAAATATGTGTTTCGTGTAGCGCCTCTTCGTAATGTAGAGCTCACTTATCCCTATTTTCACGACGGCTCGGCAGAAACCCTTACGGAAGCCGTTAGCATTATGGGTGAAAGCCAGCTGGGACGAACTTTCAATGAACAAGAAGTAGAAAAACTGGTGGCATTTCTTAAGACGCTTACCGGTGAATTCCCGGTGGTTACGCATCCCCAATTGCCGAGAGGCGCACAACGGTAAAATCAAAACCCGCCAAGACCAATTATCTTCAAAATCATTGGGGGTACTGTAGATAGCAGCTATAATAAAATATCCTGCAGTTTGCCCCTTTTTTATAAAATCACCGTGACTTTACAGTGCTTCTAACAGATTATTGCATCTCTATACCCTTTACAAAATCACGGTATATTTTCCATTGACCATCAATGTTTTTCCAGATGCAAATATAGCGTTGCTGGCTTATTTGTTCTTCGCCCTTGTAGATAATTCCAACACCATATTCATAGGCGTGATCTCCAAATACCTCAACTTCGTGGGCCTCGGGGGCAATGACCAGCCCCGCACTAACCATTCCTTCAAAAACCTTCATAATGCCCTCTTTTCCTTCTACTACGCCCCCGTTGGGTGGGTAAAATTTGGCGTCTTCGGTATAATGCGTTTCGGCCAATTGGGACGGTTTGCCATCGTTTAAGAATTGAGCAAATTGACGGTAGTGATCGTTGATGGTTTGCTTTAGTTCATCTGATGTAAGCATAATTCTCTCTGTTATTTTATAGTTTATGAGTGTTATGTTCCCGAGATATTCACATACCCCACTATAGAAATATCATTCTTAAAAGCCAAGAAGGATCGCCTTATGTGTCTGCTTCTATTTAGTTTAGTACATTAATCCATCAGCAGTGGCATGCTGATAACATCACCCATTATTAGCAAACGATACATTCGCTGGCTAACAGCAGAAAAGTTATTTAAGTGGTTTTGTCTGGCTCTGTTTTGTTCTTCCCGTACAGCTCTTGTGTTACCACCACTCCTATGGTAACCATTGTTATTGGGATGATAAAATACAGCATCACGGAGTTAAATATTGGCAATAAATCGTGTTGGGTTGCATTCAGAACCAGATACAAAGTGTACGCTACGTAATAGCCCATAAATAAAGCTCCCTCCCATCGGTTGATGGTACCGCCCGTAAAAAAGATAGGAAGGCAAGCAATAGCCACCGCAATCATCAAGGGAATATCAAAACCGATTACCGCTTCTGATACCTGAATTCCGGCGGGTGCTATAATGGATGTTATACCAAGTACCCCCAAAATATTGAAGATGTTACTGCCCACCACGTTCCCTACTGCAATATCCCGCTCGCCGCGAACTGCGGCCACTACAGAGGTCACCACTTCAGGCATGGAAGTGCCGGCTGCAACAATAGTGAGTCCGATAATTAGCTCGCTGACGCCCAAATATCCGGCAAAACTTACGGCACTATTTACAAACCATCGCGCTCCTAAAATCAACAGCCCTAAACCTGCAATTACAAGAATGGTATTGGTAATCCAGTTTACATCCTCCTGGTCGGCCTTGCTCTCTAAAGTCATCTGCTCCGCTGAACCGTTGTTGGCGGAACGTTTTCGAAAACTTGCTATAACTAATATCGAAATGTACAAAACCAGGGTTATAGCAAGCAGTATGCCGTCAAACCGGCTAATCGACTGATCCAGGCTAACCAGAAGCACGGCGGCTGAAAGTCCGATCATCAGCGGTACATCAAACCGAATAAGCTGCCTGGAAACATATAAAGGCGCAATTATGGCGGCCAGCCCTAAAATGAAGAGTACGTTAAATATATTACTGCCAATAACGTTGCCCAGAGCAATATCTGCCTGCCCGGCCATAGCCCCGCTTATGCTGATAGCCAACTCTGGTGAACTTGTGCCGAATGCCACTACAGTTAACCCAACTACAAGCGGAGTAATACCTAATCCACCCGCAATCTTCGATGCCCCCCGCACCAGCAGTTCAGCGCCAGCAATAAGAAAGCATAGGCCGGCAACAAAAAGGAAAAGCGTCATATAGATGCAAATTTAATTAAAGTAGTATTCAATTGCCTTTGAACGTTTTATCATCGGCTGCAAAAATGGTAGTCATTCTGTAGGTGCGAAACAATACCCCGGACTTCAGCAGTAGGCTCAATTTTTCAATACGGATATATTCTATTAAGTTTTCACGAAACCAACTAACAAAGTGATGATACTTTTAAGTTATACCGCTCAAGCCAATCTATAATAATCAAAAAGGAGGCCTATGTGCTATCCCAAATTTGAAATACTGCCCCTGCTGGCCGCACTATTAATACTGGCGTCTTGCCAGGACCCTTCGGCTGAAACGGGCAACATTGAAAATCAGTCCCTGCAAACGCAAACAGATACCAGTAAAGCCCAGCAGGCGGAGCAGTCTGAACCCGAAGTTCGTATTATGCCCGGACATATTGTGATGATGGCTACCGACCTTGACGAAACCCAGCAGTTTTACGAAGAGCATTTGAATTTTCAAACTAACGAAGAAGTAGTGTACGACGGGTTGCGCAGGATTTTCATGAGTGCCTCCGACAATCATCACGAGCTGGTACTGCTGGAATCACGGGTGGATAAATTCCCGCCTATCGAAGAGCGGCAGCTGCAGCAGGTTGCTTTTGAAGTGCCTACCCACGAAATCCTTGTTGATTACTATAATCACATC
>NNSL01000196.1 GCA_003123965.1 Balneolaceae bacterium SMO_bin1 | reverse complement strand
GGATGGACGTACATGGGGCGCACTATCGGTAATCCGCTATTTTTAAATGCCTATAACCCATTGCTGGGAGTCGTATCAAATGACCAAAGCGACCCCGACAAGCGCTACGGAATAGTGAATAATCGCATTGTGGCGCATCATGTTGGAATTGAAGGGCAATTTTCGGAGCTCGTCGATTACAAACTTTTTGCAACCTGGAGCCGCAATGACGGCCTTTATTACGATCAAAACTTATTTGAAGAGGAAGGCCTGCGCACCGAATTTTTCGATAAGCCCGAACAGTGGTCGTTTCTGGCAGAGTTTTCATATCAACCGTTTGATCCGCTTAAGCTGAACCTTTCGCTAGCCGCCGATATCGGCGAACTGTATGACGATCGCTTGGGCGTTATGTTTGGCATTCAGCTACTGGGCGGCTCTCCATTTTAAAACAATCCGAAGCCCTTCATCAATCACCGGAAATGTGAAAGTTCTTCATTACAAAAGTAATTTTTTGAATCCTTCGGAGACGTTTATCCGGCGGGTGATTTCCAATCACGAGCAGTTTGAGCCGGTGGGCATGTGCATCAACCCGCGCAGTTATATCAACGGACTGCAGATGCATTCTAAACCTCAAAAGGGATTCCAGTACGCCACAAATACCCTGTGCTTTCACCTTAATTGGTGCCTGCCCTTTTATATCGATACTATAAAAAAAGTACAACCCGATATTGTGCATGCCCATTTTGGGTTTGACGGGTATCGCATGATGAAGCCCTGTCGCAAGCTAAATGTGCCGCTTGTAGTGAGTTTTTACGGCTCCGATGTTTCGCGCCTGCCAACCGAGTTTGACTGGCCCCGCCGATACCGAAAACTGGCACAAACCGCTGATGCTTTTATTGCCGCTACCGATCATATGAAAGTACGATTGGTTGATCTGGGCTTTCCGGCATCAAAAATTCAGGTAATTCCATTTGGACTGGAACTAGATAAGTTTCAATTCTGCGAAAACCATGCAAAAGCGGATAAGATTATGATGGTGGGCCGCATGGTTGAAAAAAAAGGCTTCCGATACGCAATTGAGGCTATCCAACAACTAAATTCAAATGGGGAAAAATATACCCTCGATTTATTTGGGGACGGTGAATTGCGTGATTCACTTGAGGAAAAAGTGCGTAAACTGGGGCTTGAAAATTACATCACTTTTCATGGTTACGTACCCGTTGAGCGCGTTTTACAAGAACATGCCAACCATAACTTGCTGCTGGCCCCAAGCCGCACCGCTGATGACGGCGATGAAGAGGGATTGCCGAATACCATACTGGAGGCGATGGCCTCGGGTACGGCTGTCATTACTACCAACCACGCCGCCATTGGCGATGTGATTGACAACAATGTAAATGGATTGATTATAGAAGAGGCCAACGCTACCGCTTTGGCTGAGGCTATAGAATTTGCCCAATCATCCGACTGTGATCTAAAGAAGCTCCGCAAAAATGCACGCCATACTATCGAAAAACAGTTTGAAATTCATAGCGTCGTAAACCTAATTGAATCGCTATATAACCGCATAATTTCCACTTATGATTGATTTCTTAAATCACTTTAAAATTAAACACGCCGATCTACCCTATTTGTTAACTTATCTGGGAATTTTTGTGGCCATAATAATCATCGCCCTGTTAACGGCTCCAATGGCTACCGTTATCTTGCTTGCCGTTTGCTGCCTGCCAATTTTGATACTGCTGCTTGGCTTTCATTTTTATCGCGCCAACGAAGAACTACACGTGCAGCAACAGCAGAAATACCAAGCCTATCATTCGCTGTTCAATAGTATTGATTTTCGCCTCCCTCCGCCGTATATGACCAGCTGGGCAGCAACGCCTGAACTGGCAGGCTATCTTTGAGGAAATCCGAATTAAGAAACCGCAACATATTGTAGAACTGGGCAGTGGAATTTCATCCCTAATAAGTGCTTACGCCATGGAGCTAAATGATAAAGGCGCATTGTATTCATTAGATCACGACGAGGACTACGGCCAAAAAACAAAGGATATGCTTGCTGCCCATGCGATTAATGACCGTGTTACTATTTCGCATGCGCCATTGAAATCACAAACTATAAATGGACGTAGTTGTACTTGGTATGATTGTAGTGAAGCCGAATATCCGGAATCAATTGATTTGCTGATTGTAGATGGCCCTCCCTTTGAAACACAATCGAAAGCACGTTACCCAGCCATGGATTATTTTTTACCCAACCTCTCGAACGATGCTACCATTATTGTGCATGACGTACATCGTAAGGATGAAACCGAGATTGTAAACGATTGGGTACGTGATAATCCTGAATTCAGCGAGGAGCTCATCCACTCCGAGAAAGGTATTGCAATACTGCGCCGAAACAGCTGATGTTTACCGCAGGAATTTGAGGCTCAGCCAGTTACGTAATTGTTTCCAATCGCTGGATGAAATAACGCCCACCAGTGTACCGATACTACCGAATAGAATTAAGTATAACGGAATACTCCATGCTAGGCCCAGCAATGTTTGGGATTCTTCCAGCAGGTAAAAACGGCTGGCCCACACCGGCAGCCCTACCAGCGCCGCCGTAGTTAACACCTTTATGTAGTAATCAAACGGGAGTACCTGGTGCGGTTTCAGCTCCATGTGTCCGCCTATGCGGCGCAACATAATATACCAGTTATACAAGTTTGCCAAGAGCGTAGAAAGGGCCGTACCGTTGATGCCCCAGATCATGGTGAGGGGAACACTCAAAATGATATTCGCAATCACCAGGTTGATGCTCAAATACATCACGCCCTTGGTGTCGCCAAACGCCTGTAAAATGCTGCCGTAGTGCGTAACGCGAATCAACACTATGAGATTGTAAATTTGAAAC
>NNSL01000197.1 GCA_003123965.1 Balneolaceae bacterium SMO_bin1 | reverse complement strand
TTATGTCAACGTTATTGATTGTTATTTGGTGTATCTATATAATGCTGTGCGGCATTTACTTCCAGGTTTTCGAGTCGTAGAAAGTGGGGTTGCATGCGCCGCAAGAAATCATCCCAGTTGCGCTTCTTCCGCGGCGACCATACCACTTCGGACAATGCGGCTGCGCGCGGGTAGGCCATGTATTCAACTTTGTTGCCCGAGTGCATGTATTCGGTCCATACATTGCCCTGGGCACCCAAAATATATTCCGACTGCTGTGGGGTAAGGGTGTCGGGCACTGGATTGTAGTTGTAGACATCCTCGAGCGTGGAAAAGCCGCCGATGGCCAGCGGTTCGGTTTCCGGTTCAGCTTGGTAGTGATCCAGGTAGAGCGTGGAGTTTGGTGTCATTATAACATTGTGCCCCTGCTGGGCTGCCGCAATGCCGCCAGATTCACCGCGCCAGCTCATCACCGTGGCGTTCGGCGCCAGCCCGCCTTCCAGAATCTCATCCCAGCCAATAATTTGTCGGCCGTGCTTATTTAAAAATTCTTCTATGCGGGTGATAAAATAGCTTTGGAGCTCCTCTTCGGTTTCGAGTCCCTCGCGCTCCATCACTTGCTGCGCCAACTTGCTGTTCTCCCAGGCCGTTTTGGGGGCTTCGTCGCCGCCAATGTGAATATATTTACTGGGAAACAGCTCCATCACTTCGGTCAGCACGTTCTCTAAAAACGTAAACGTCTGCTCGCTGGGGCAGAAGATATCCTCAAATACGCCCCATGTTGTTTTTACCTGATAATCCTTCTGCGGCTCACAGCCCAGTTCCGGATAGGCGGCCAGTGCCGCACTGGCATGACCGGGCATTTCAATTTCCGGGATGATGGTAATGTGCCTTTTTTGGGCGTATTCAACCACCTCGCGAATCTCTTCCTGAGTGTAAAAGCCGCCGTACCGTTTGTCGTCATACGTGCCGCTGCCATAATGGCCGACCAGCGTAGAATCGCGCCATGCGCCAACTTCGGTAAGCTTGGGGTACTGGTTGATTTGGATGCGCCAGCCCTGGTCTTCGGTCAGGTGCCAGTGAAAGCGATTCATTTTGTGCAGGGCCAGCAGGTCGATATATTTTTTGATGAACGAGACCGGGAAAAAGTGGCGGGCAACATCGAGGTGCAGGCCGCGGTATTCAAATCGCGGGTAATCGTAAATTTCTACCGCCGGAATGTGCCACTCCGTGTTTTGGGGGACCAACGTAGGATCATCAAGCATTATTTCCGGCGGAAACAGCTGCAGCAGGCTCTGGATGCCGTAAAAAAGCCCGGCGGTGGTTGGAGCCGAGATTTCAACCTGATTTGGTTCAACCGATAACCGGTAGGCTTCGTCATTTTTGAAATTTGTTGAGGCATCAATTTTGAGCACAATGCTTGAATCAGCGGGCACTGGCTCACTCTTTACAGCAGGTAACGTCCAGGTTGCAGTGGAGAGACGCTGGGCAAGGTATTGCGCCAGTGAATCGAGTGCTGATTTAGGCTGGTTGACAACAATTTTGGTGCGGGATGTGAGCGTAAAGCGGCCTACGTTTGTCGCTTCGTATTGTGCAGGTTGAGGAATGATTGGCGCCAGGTCCTCACCAATGGACTGGCCATTGGAGGGTACAGCGGAGAGCATGAACAGAATACATGCTGTTAACAGGGCATAAAACCGAATCATAAATTATGGGGCTAGGTGATTGAACTAAAACGACAAGTAATCAAAAATGGCGATTATTTGAAAATAGAATCCCAGTTGAAGTTTGGCAATAGAAAGTCTTTTTTAGTAGTGAAATATTATTAAAGTAATACTATCTGCTATGCAAAAAAATATCCTACCTATTGTGATTATTCTAATCATAGTAGCTTGCGGGCATTCGGGTGAAGAAGAACAGGATTTTGCCTCAGGACAGGCATTGTTGGAATCGTTGCCAACGGTTACACCGAACGAAATTACTCAATTTAATGCGGCTGATACTCTCTTCTTTCAACATTTGGCTTATACATCTGTAGCAAATGACGACGGCACGGTGGTACTTGGTGACCGCGAACGGCAGTTTATTATCCAGGTTGATTCTTCAGGCGCGTTAGTACGGCAAATGGCACGCGCGGGTCGCGGGCCCGGAGAAGTGCTGGACATGACAATGACAAAAACTCCGGAAGGCGGTATCATCGCGTACGATCAGACCAACATGAAGCTTGTACGATTTGATGCAGACATGAAATTTCGCGAAGATTTGCCGGTTACACCTCCGGAAAAAGGAGGGATGCTTCAGTTTTTCAAACTCAACAACGATGAGTTTCTTGGGCAAGGCAGTACCAACGATTGGATTTTTGATAAAGAAGAAGAGCATAAAATTCTGCTTGCCCGATACAATTCCGGGACGGATACCTACGAGGACCTTCTGCAGCTGCAGGGAAAAAAGTATGCCCGGCTGGTAATTGATGGGCGGCCGCGTGGGGGCGCGGTGGTACCATACAGATCATCACAGGTGGTACGTTACAATCCGGATGAACAGACCTTGTGGACCATGTGGACCGGTTCAGGTGTGATTGCAGAGATGAGTCCAGATTTTGATACCCTGCAAACAGTAACCGTGGATTTGCCCCAGCAGGAACTGAGCTCGGCCGAGATGGATACCCTTGAAAATACGTACGGCGAACGGCAATGGAAGACCATGCAGCCTGCACTGCCACAGCAAAAAGTTGCCGTTGAAGACATGCACGTAGATTGGAAAGGGCGGCTTTGGCTACAACTAAATTACCGCAGCGATTACCAGTTATGGCTCATAACGGATAGGAACGGTATCCCGCAAAAGGTTGTGCATCTTCCAAAGGGTACCATGCTTACCCATGTTTCCGAGCACCAT
>NNSL01000450.1 GCA_003123965.1 Balneolaceae bacterium SMO_bin1 | reverse complement strand
TTATCAATATTGAGATCAAAAATATTGAGTGGTATAGTTTTGGATGACTCTGTGACGCCTTTTTTATCGGTGATTAGCAGCTCAGGCCGTATTGAATTCCGGTATTCCAGTAAGAGTTGATGGGGCAGGGTGGGGTCGAAAATTACGAATGGGATGTTTTGCAGCCAGCAGCCGGCAATCATGAACACCAGTAGGCCAGACGGTTTGGCATAGATGCCTATTGGTCCTGCTCCGGTATAGCCGTTACTTTTTAATCTGTTTGAAAATTCAACACTAAAGCTCAGCAAATCGCTATACTTATACTCGGTATCTCTGGTGGTTAAAAACAGGTTTTGTTTATCCAATGAATTGGATAAACGGTTTGACTGTATCATAATTCGAAGGGTTGCAGCATTGAGGTATTCATTGTTTTTATCAAATCGGTAAGTAAATTAGTCTTCGGGATATGATAAAAACCATCGCTGATACATCGGTCATCTCTCCAAAAGTCGCTGCCCAGCATGGCTCCGGTATTCAGGCCGTGGGCTGTGCCGGCTGTGCCATATTTTCCGGCAAGGGCTGCAGTCATCAGGCGTCCTATGCTTCCCTCAAGGCTGCTGGTAAAAACCAGCTTGCTTCCTTTATTGGGGGCTTCATTTTTAGAAATTTGCTTCAGCGCGGTAGTTCCAAGCACCATGGGTTTGATGATTAGAACAGGAGCCAAATTCATCGCTTTTTCAATGCCAAATACCGTTCCTATGCTCTCATCCAAGGCTAGGGGTACGGATGTGTGTGCAATGAGTTTGCGGAGGGTCTTCTCGTCGGGATTACGGAGCGGCTCTTCACAGTATTCAATTGCAAGTTCTTCAAGGTCGTTGAGGTATTCGTGTGCTTCTTGCAGCGACCAGCTTTGGTTGGCATCAATCCGGATGTTTAGGTTCGGGTATTGGCGACGTATTTTTTTTAGCTGCGAAAATTGATGATCCCAGTTGCCGGCTACTTTTACTTTTAGGGTATTGAATCCATTATCGACACCCCCTTGAGCTTTATCAGCGAGGTGTTCTGGTTGTGCCCCCGCTACCGCGTTGATGGGAATTTTGGAAACGGGCGACTGCAGTACATCATTAAGTACGCACTGTTTTTTCTGAGCCAGGAACATTGCTCCCAATGTTAGCAGGCCAAATTGAACCGAGTGATAGAACCTATGTTGAATGGTAAATTCCTGCACCTCGGCCAGTGTAAAATCTGAATTAAAAAAATCAGCAATGGGTCGATATTTTGATTGAAGCTGATTTATGACATCATCCCGGTTTTCGCTGGAAAAGCCGGGCAGGGGAGCCACTTCACCCAGTCCGGTTACGTTATCTTTTTCTAGCTCCAGAAGAAACCCCGGCCGATGCGTAAAGTTTTGGGAAGCGGTTTTAAAAGGCTGTGAAAATGGCAGGGAATATGTATAAAAATTCAATTTCATATCACCCGAATAATATACCGATAGAGAAGAGAATGCAGAATATGGTCATAAACTGGGCGGTACGCTCCAGAGTTTTGTTCAGCTCGGCTTTAGGGGCCTTCCATACCTGTTTCAAGAGTAGCCAGACAAATGGCAGGGCGGCAAAAGGGAGTAATATGATTGAGGAATAGTTGAGCTGAAAATAGAAATGGGGAGGGATAGCGAAAGCCAATATGAGCATTAGCAGGTATTCCCAGCGCAATACGTTTTCTCCAAATATGACACCAAGCGTATTTTTTCCGGCCGGGCCATCTTGTTCAACATCACGAAGATTGTTGACCACTAAAATATTTGTTGAAAGTGCACCCACGGCTAATGAGGCCCAGAAAGAAGTCATCGACCACTCCAGGGCATTTACATAATAGGTAGTGGTTACGGCCACAATGCCGAAGAAAAGAAATACAAATAAATCGCCGAGTCCGTTATACCCCAGCGGGAACGGCCCCCCGGTGTACAGAACCCCACAAATAAGACACACAATACCTATACCAAGCACTACCAAACCGGCATGCCAAACAATGACTAGTCCGACCAGAAAGGCCAGTGCCATGGTAGCAATAGTGGCAATTTTCATCTGTTGCCGACTCACTTTGCCACTGGCAGTAGCACGCTCAAACCCAATGCGCTGGTCGGTGTCGGCGCCTTTCACATCATCAAAGTAATCGTTGGCAAAATTAGTACCGATTTGAATAAGAAATGCAACAGCGAGGGCAGTGAGCGAAATAAACCAGTTGAGTTGGTTGTTCTTGGCAGCCAGAGCAGCACCAACTAATACGGGAGCAAAAGCTGCAGGCAATGTATGTAAACGCGCAGCATTCGCCCAGACTTTCAATTTTTCTGTGTCAACCATGCCAGAATTAATGAGTAATAATGTGGATAAGTACAGCCAGCGAAATTAAAAAGATATGCCCAGCTTAAAAAAAGAAGCTTTTGAATTTAATTATTTAAATAAAGTTAAATTAAAAGATGCTTTTTGGGCATTAAAAATTAAAAAATAAATTTAAAATTCAATAAGGCCTTTTAAAATTATATGTTGATAAAAAAATAGCTAAATAAATTGTGTTTTGATTAACAAGAATTTTATTTTAAGCAGTGATTTTAAACAACTACTTAATTTAAATAGCATAAATAAAATTCATGTCTAAAGTAACCCGACGTTACGATACGCTGGCGGCAGCTCGCAACTGGAAATCCAAAAAAAATGGTGATTTTGAAGCGCCATTTAACATAACAGAAATTTTTGGAAAAAATACGCTGCAGCTTTCTGATTTGAAAGAACGCCTGCCCAAATCTATTTGGATAGAACTCAATAAAACAATAAGCGGGGGTGAACAACTAAACCACGAGGTAGCCGATGCTGTAGCTGTAGCGCTGAAAGATTGGGCAACGGAGAAGGG
>NNSL01000132.1 GCA_003123965.1 Balneolaceae bacterium SMO_bin1 | reverse complement strand
TGCGGTTTCAACCATTTGATGAGTAATTCCTGCTCCTTTTTGATCGGAAAATCTTCGCCCGATAGAAACGAAACGGATCGTTTACGCCACAAATCCTCGTAAATGGCGGCGGTTATTTTCCAGTGATTGGAGCTTTGCGCCCACGACATTTCCGGGGATTCCTGCCCAAGAAAATCAAGAATATTATTTTTGATAGGATATTCATCGCCTTTGTTGGAACAAACGGTGCCGTTAAAGGGCTTTTGCAGGGCGGCAATTTCACGTGGGATGGAAATAGAAGCCTGCTCGTATTTGGGTGATCGAAATTGCAGCGCCATGTATATTTAAGTGCTTAATTGTGCCGAGTGAAAGAAGCCAAACAACTTATAATACCAATTCATTTGGCCATGATGTAACAAGAATGGATACGTATGCCGCGGAGGGTTGTTACAGCTAGCCGGCGTGCTGATGAACTAACGAAATTTGAGCGCCTTTCTGTACGCCCAGCATTTCTTCTGCATTACCTTTATTGATGGCTACTTCAAGCATGCCAGAACTACCGATATAAGCCACCGGCTCTCCCTCGGCTACAGATCCGAAGGTGTGCTTAATTTCATCAAGAATGGTATTGCCCACATATAGCTTTACTTCGTCGGAGCCAATAACCTCTTCAACCAGCGAAGCAGAAATATTGGTGATCAAGTTTCCAAATTTGTCGATGTGAATCACCCAGCCCTGCACACCATCTTTATCGGCAATAGGTACGGCCCAGCGATAGGTTTCAAGCTCATCCAGCGGGTCGCCTAACTCATTAAGCTCAACGCCGTTGCACAAGTGGGCGGCTACCGGGGCAAAAATATCGCGTCCGTGAAACGTGCTCGAAGGGTCTGACCGCCAGTAGGTTTGATTGGTGAGGTGCACGGCCTCAAATTCCTGCTCATTGGTAAGAAGGGAAAAAATGCCGTTATCGGGACCAACAAAAAATTGGTCACCAATTTGCAGGGCTACGGGATTTCGGCTGGTGCCAACACCCGGATCAACCACCACAAGTGCACGGTGCCGGCCGGGAAAAGCATGGCCGAATTTTTAAGCACCCACGAGCCCGCCATAATATCCTGCGGAGGGATTTCATGCGAAATATCAATGAGCCGCGCTTCGGGGGTTTCCTGCAAAATTACGCCTTTCATAGCGCTCACATAGTAATCCTGCAGCCCAAAATCGGTGGTAAACGTTATTGTCTTACGCATAAGAATTTAACATCACCGGCATCACCAGCATCAGCATCTGCTCATTTTCGTCTTCCTCCGAGGGCTTCACGATACCTGCACGGTTGGGAGTGGAAAACTCAAAATGAATCTCTTCATCATCAACATTGCCCAGCACATCGGCCAAGTATTTAGCGTTGAAACCAATTTCTATTTCGTCATTTTCGTACTCGCAGGAAATGGTTTCCTTGGCCTCGCTGCTCATATCGATGTCTTCGGCACGAATCGTGATTTTATCTTTGTGCAGCTGCAGCCGAATTTGGCGCGTAGTTGAGCTTGAGAAAATAGACACACGCTTTACCGTAGCCAGCATCTGTTCTTTATCGATGCGCATCAGCTTGTCGTTGTCGCGCGGAATTACGGATTCATAATTGGGATATTGCTCATTAATAAGCCGCGTAATCACAATGGTATTCCCGCTTTTAAATCGCACATGATCCTCGGTAACCGTCATATAGCACTCTTCGGCGTGCAGGGCTTTTTGCACCAGGTTCAGCGCCTTTTCCGGCACTATGAACTTCATCTCCTCATCAGCCGTCAGATCTGATTTAATGAACTTCACCAGCCGGTGACCATCTGTTGCCACAAACTTGCTTTCATCCGGACCAATTTCAAAAAGCACGCCCATCATGGCGGGGCGCAGGTCGTCATCCGAAACGGCAAACAGCGTTTTATCAATCGCTTTCAGGATATCATCCTTCGTCGTTTCCAGCTTCTGGCCTTCGTTCAGGTTCGGTACTTCGGGAAATTCGTCCGGATCTTCGCCCACCAGCTTGTAGGTACCTTTGTCGGTGCGGAATTTGATATTGAAGTTGTCGTCAACCTCAAAGGATACGGGGATATCAGGCAGCTGCCGCAGCGTTTCAATGAGTCGGCGGGCCGGAATAGCAACCGCGCCATCTTCCTCAATATCGGCCGACATGTATTCAATGATGGAAATTTCAAGATCGGTGGCGGTGAGCCGAAGCTTCCCGTCCTCACTTTCAAATAAAATAGTCTCTAAAATCGGGAGGGTTGCTTTGTTGGGAACAGCACCCGAAACGGCCGATAGTGCTTTCACCAGATCGCTGCTTGATGCATTGAATTTCATACTCATAAATTAATTGCTGACGGTTCAATTTTAATGCGCTAAAATACATAAAATAAGCGTACTTATACTAATAAATCCTTGCACTTGAAGCAACCAAAGAAAGCCGCAATATGCTTGCCATATGCAGCTTGGTGATGATTTGGCTATCTTCATGCATTATGATGAAAACAACCGACTGAAACCCTAAAGTAACTCCCGTTATTTTTTGAAAATTCTGCTCACTGGCCCCACGGCCGTTGGTAAAACAAGTATCTCCCTGGAACTGGCCCGCCGGCTTGATGCCGAAATTATTTCGTCGGATTCCCGGCAGTGCTACAAGTACATGAACATTGGCACGGCTACACCCAACGAGGATGAACGTGAGGGTATTTCGCACTTCAATTTGTCGATTATTGATCCCGCCCAAAAAGACAGCGCCGCCAATTTTTACCGCCGCGCCATGCAGTGGGAAGAAGAAATTACGGGTCGTGGGCACACCATTTTATACGTGGGCGGCAGCACGCTGCACCAGCGATGCATCATTCAGCCGTTTGATGACATCCCGGATGCGAACGAGC
>NNSL01000198.1 GCA_003123965.1 Balneolaceae bacterium SMO_bin1 | reverse complement strand
AATACCTTACTTCCATACTTAGTAATAGCAGCTGGTGCACTCGCGCTGTTATACACCTTTATTAAATCCTCTTGGGTGTCCAAGCAGGATGTCGGAACTCAAAAGATGGCCGACATCAGTTCTCACATTGCTCGCGGCGCCATGGCTTTTCTCAAAGCTGAATATAAAGTGCTTTCTATTTTTGTAGTCTGTGTGGCTATAATTTTGGGGCTCTCAGCTAACCCTGAAACTTCGCACTGGCTTATTTCAATATCTTTTGTTGCCGGTGCTATTTGCTCGGGTCTGGCCGGTTTTATTGGCATGAAAGTAGCAACAAAAGCCAATGTTCGCACCACCAATGCTGCACGCAGCAGCTTGGGTGAAGGATTGAATATTGCATTCGCCGGTGGTTCCGTGATGGGGCTCGGCGTTGTGGGACTTGGTATTCTCGGTTTGAGTATCCTGTTTGTGATTTACGGCCAAATGTTTGGCCTGGAAGGCGCAACGGCCGTAAATAAGGTGCTGGCCATTGTGACCGGATTTTCTTTCGGTGCATCATCCATCGCACTTTTTGCCCGTGTAGGCGGCGGTATTTACACGAAGGCCGCTGATGTAGGCGCCGACCTTGTAGGTAAAGTAGAAGCCGGTATTCCTGAAGATCACCCTTTGAACCCTGCTACCATTGCAGATAACGTTGGTGACAACGTAGGCGACGTAGCCGGTATGGGAGCCGACCTTTTCGAATCATACGTTGGTTCTATAATTGGTGCTATGGTACTTGGTGCAGCGTTTATTGCCAGCCCCGAATGGGCCGACAATTTCAACGGTCTTTCTGCAGTATTGCTCCCGCTGGTACTTGGCGGCGTTGGTATCATCACCTCTATTTTGGGTACGTTTTTCGTCCGTGTAAAAGAAGGCGGCAACCCACAAACCGCTCTTAACATGGGTGAATTTATTTCAGCCCTTGTAATGCTCATTGCTTCGTGGTTCCTCATCCACTGGATGCTTCCCGCATCATGGACGTTTGAAGGTATTACATACACCCCAGGCGGTGTTTTCTGGGCTACCATCTTTGGATTGGCGGCCGGTCTGCTCATCGGTTTGATTACGGAACACTACACAGGAACCGGTACCGGACCTGTTATATCTATTGTAAAACAGTCGGTTACCGGCTCAGCTACAAATATTATTGCCGGTGTAGGCGTTGGTATGATCTCCACCGCTATACCTATCGTGATAATTGCGACAGCTATAATTGGAGCATATTACATGGCTGGCCTTTATGGTATTGCCATTGCCGCCGTGGGTATGCTTTCCAACACTGGTATTCAATTAGCGGTTGATGCATATGGCCCTATCTCGGACAATGCCGGCGGTATTGCCGAAATGTCTGAGCTACCCGGCGAAGTTCGCGAGCGTACCGACAAGCTTGACGCTGTTGGGAACACTACGGCTGCTATCGGTAAAGGATTTGCTATTGGATCAGCGGCGCTCACCGCCCTGGCCCTGTTTGCGGCGTTTATCACCTCTTACGAACAAACCCACGCGGTAACAGAACTTTCTGTTCAGATTACCAATCCTTACGTAATGGCATCACTGTTTATCGGTGCTATGCTTCCCTTCCTGTTCTCGGCACTTTCTATGCAGGCGGTTGGTCGTGCAGCTATGAGCATGATTGAAGAGGTTCGCCGACAGTTCCGTGATATTCCCGAACTGAAAGCCGGACTGGAAGCCATGAACCGTAACGAAGGCAAGAAGCTTGAAAACTGGTCAGAAGAAGATCAGCAAACCTTCGAAACCGCACTTGGTAAAGCCGAATACGAGCGCTGTGTTGAAATTTCTACTACTGCCTCTATTCGTGAAATGGTAGCACCCGGCGTACTGGCAGTTGCTGTTCCCGTTCTGTTTGGCTTTGTTCCCGGCTGGATCGGTGCAGGACCAAATACCGGCGCACAAATGTTGGCCGGGCTTCTGGCAGGCGTTACATCAGCAGGTGTGCTGATGGCCCTGTTCCAGTCGAATGCCGGTGGCGCCTGGGATAATGCCAAGAAAATGATTGAAGAAGGATTTGAAGTAAACGGCAAAATGCTGGGCAAAGGGTCCGACGCCCACAAAGCGGCCGTTGTTGGTGATACCGTTGGCGATCCATTCAAGGATACCTCCGGCCCATCGCTTAACATTCTTCTTAAGCTGATGTCGGTGGTTGCACTCGTTATTGCAACCATGATCTAAGCATAATTTACTTCTCTTTTTAAGCCTCGTTTCGATAACTCGGAGCGGGGCTTTTTTTATGTGTCATACTGAACTTGGTACAGGATCTTCCTATTTTAGAACCTGTAATTTTTTGTTCAATTGATTCTGATATTCATGGATATTTTCAAGCTTTTCTTTAATCACGATCAGCGACTTGACGAGCTGGCCAAGCGCAATGCCAACAAAACCAAAGAAGAAATAGAGGCCACGCTCGATGATTTTATGACCCCCACTCCTACCTTCTCAAAGTTCTACATCACCGGCACGCGGCTGCACGAGGAAACATTCGGCATCAACCGGCTTGCAAAATACAATCAAGTTATGGACAAGCTGGATGAAGTCTTCAGCTCAAAATACATCGCCAATCAGGAGCAGAATTTTGAGCGGCTTTCGGAGGCGATTGAGCAAACGGCTATCGGCAAGGCCATAAGCATTTCGGAGAAAGAACCAGACGGCCTGGATTTGACTTCGATTGAAGTGAGCAACGAATCGAATGTTGGCCATATGAAAGATGAGCTGCGTGAAATTCTGCTGGCTGGGCACCAGCTTTTATATAAAGAGCAGGCGCATGATGGGTTTGACCTGCACCTGTTTTCAAAAGAAAATACATTTATCCTGCCCTGTTTGAGCCGCTCAAATCACTTGTTAATGATGATTTTCGATTC
>NNSL01000199.1 GCA_003123965.1 Balneolaceae bacterium SMO_bin1 | reverse complement strand
ATACACCCCAAGTTCGGTAAAGGTAGGCATGCGCCCCAGATACTCCTTAATTTTCTCAAACTCCTCTTCGTTCAAGCCATGGTCAATGGCCAGTTCAAGCGTTACTTCCGGTTCGGTAATGGTTTTTGAAGACATAGGATGCGTTAATTCAAAACTATTGTTTGTTGTCGTCGAAAGTTCAAGGTCTAAGATCTAAGGTCGAAAATTTAGTCAGTCAGACCTTTGACCTTCAACCTGAGACATTTAATATATTTTTTAAATCTGCAAAATCGCTAAATACAAAATCGGCCTTCCGGTGCTTATCTGTTTCACCATTCTCGGTGAACCATGCTACGTTCCACCCAAAGTTCTTTACCGCCAAGCACATCCGAGTTGTACGAGTCGCCGATGTAGAGAATATCGCCTGAATCATGCCCGGTCTGCCGGGTTGCGTGTTCAAAAACGGCCGGGTGCGGCTTCATTACGCCAATCTCTTCCGAAATTACCAAATGCTTGGCGGTGCTGTAAAGGTTAAACTGGGCAAACTTTTTCTTTTGTGTTTCTGCAAAACCATTCGTCAGGATGCCTACTTCGTATTGTTCACGAATTGTTTGAAAAGCCTCTCGGGCACCTTCAACCCACTGCCAATGATTCTGATAAAACTGCATGTACTGCTGCCCCACCTTTTGATACTGAGACGCGTCAAGAGCAAGTTCCCGCAGGGTGATTTCAAATCGGTTGCGCTGCAGCTCTTCTCGTGTAACTTTGTGCTGGCTGTATAACCCCCACTGCTTGCTGTTTACCGATTGATACTTATCAATCAACTCTTCAGCAGCGGTACCTTCAAAAAGATCGAAGTGATGATGTATGTCCCGCAAAGCATTTCGCTCAGCCACCTTATGATCGAGCAACGTGTCGTCGAGATCGAAATAAATAAACTTTGGCTTTTGGCCCATAAATACAGCTATTTTTTGAAGGCAAAAGATAGCGAACTTCTTTCAGACCGGAAAATGATTTCACTGCCAAATTCCGAGACAAATCTTCCACCATCTTCTCCTTTTTTTAAAAATCAGACAAGATCAAAATTGAATAAGTGATTGGAAGAAATATAATTGTACTGTATCATTATCTGCTTCATTTCGTATATTTAGAAACTTAAATAATCAACTAACTTTTACTTTTTATGAATATTAAAACGATAATTGGGATTGGGGTCCTCATTTTGTTGGCTGTTTGGGGCATCAGTTCGTACAACGGATTGGTTGAACGACAGGAAAATGTAAATCAAGCCTGGGCTCAAGTTGAAAATCAGTATCAGCGACGAGCTGATTTGGTTCCCAACCTGGTGAATACCGTGAAGGGCGCAGCCGACTTCGAGCAGGAAACACTCACGCAGGTTATTGAAGCCCGTAGCAAGGCCACCTCGATGCAAATTGACGCTGGCGACCTTGACAATCCACAAATGCTGCAGCAGTTCCAACAGGCCCAGAATCAACTCTCCGGGGCACTTTCGCGGCTGCTTGTAACAGTGGAAAGGTACCCTGAACTGCAGGCAAACCAGAACTTCCGCGACCTGCAAACGCAGCTCGAGGGGACTGAAAACCGCATTGCAACAGAACGACAGCGCTATAATGAGGCGGTTCAAACCTACAACACTTCTACGCGACGATTCCCAACCAGCATTTTTGCCGGCCTGTTCGGCTTTGGTGAAAAAGCCTATTTCGAAGCAGATGAGGGAGCCCAGGAAGTACCTGAAGTCCAGTTTTAAACCTACTTTAATCAAACCTTTTTCTTATGGCTGATGCCGATTTTTTAACGGAGGAACAGGAAAAACGCGTAATAGAAGCCATCGCGAAGGCCGAAAACCGAACATCCGGTGAAATACGGGTTCATATCGAACATCAATGTAATGGTGACGCGCTCGACCGTGCCGATACCATATTTCACGACCTGGGCATGGATGAAACTGCAAAACAAAACGGCGTGCTTATTTATATCGCAACAGAAGATCACAAAGCGGCCGTTTATGCAGGCAAAGGTATTCACCGGCAGGTTGAGGAGGGATTCTGGAGCGACGTTCTGAATATTCTGATCAACCACTTTAAGAAAGAAGAATACGAAGAAGGTATTGAGGATGCGGTGGCAAAAGTGGGCACGAAGCTGCAAGAACTATATCCCTTTAAACGGGGCGATGTCAACGAACTTACCGATGAAATCAGCTTTAATACAAACCGCGATGAGTAATACGACAGACGTGAAGAGGCAAACAAAAAATATAAAAAGTAGAGAATCAATAGCAGATATGGGTGCATTGCTTGCTTTTGAGCGTAGTGCTGAATATGGCATTTTGCGCTTTAAGAACACGGTTTATGCGGTTTTTCTTATCATCCTTTTCATTCCCGCGCTTTCTTTTGCCCAGAATGTGCCGGAACAACCGGTGGGCCATGTCAACGACTTTGCCGATATGCTCAGCGAAACTGAAGAACAGCGTCTCGAAACCAAACTTCGCAACTACCGCGACACCACTACCACCGTAATTGCTGTTGCTACCATCAAAAGCCTTGAGGGGCGCGATATACAGCCCGTTGGAACCGAGCTTTTTAATCAGTGGAATATATGGCAGGGCGACCAAAACAACGGCGTGCTAATACTTATTGCCGAGCAGGAACGCCGTATGCGTATTGAAGTGGGCTACGGGCTGGAAGGAGCTATCCCGGACGTAATGGCGGGACGTATAATTCGCAATGTTCTGAACCCGGCATTTAAGAAGGGTGATTTTTTACGGTGGACTCGACCGCGCTACCACTATTGTAATCGATCTGGCCCGGGGTGAATTTGAAGGGGAAATAGCGGAACAAAGGGAAGCAGTTCAGGTGATGACACCGCTTCTTTCATTATCTTCATTCTATTTGTGTTATTTGTGGTTTACGC
>NNSL01000121.1 GCA_003123965.1 Balneolaceae bacterium SMO_bin1 | reverse complement strand
ACTGCGTTTCTTTAAAATTGCCCGGCCGTATGTTTACATCAATTATTGCTGATGTGGCATCCATAAATTTAGCCGGGTAACCGCCCGCGTATAAATCTACGTTTTGAACCACTTGTTCGGGAAAAGCTGAGTATAAATTGGATATATGATATGGTTTTGTAATAGGCAAACCATCAATATAACTCCGATTTTGGGTTGGTTCACCTCCTCGAATATACAGCTCACCGCCCCTGTCTCCTGTTGAAATAACGCCTGGAAGCGTACCTAAATATGAACCTAAGTCTCCACTGGCACCTGCGGTTGGCACCCGGCTGATGTCTGCCTGCGATATCTTTTCAATACCGGCCTCTCCAGTTGCTATCTCCCGTTCACCCTCTACAACAAGCCCGCCGAGTTCGGCAACATTTAAGCTCAGTGAGATCCGCTGGATGGAAATTTGATCGGGAGAAAGTTCAATCGATTCCATGTAGGTAGTAAACCCAATAAAGCTTACTCTCAACAAGAATTTTTTAGCCTGCACTGAAGTAAATTCGTACAGGCCATAATTGTCTGATACACCAGAGTGTTCTATCTCCTCTGTTTCTGGGTTTAAGAGAACTATATTGGCCCCGGCAACAGCAGCACCGGTCTCTTCTGAGCTCACCAGTACCCGCAGCGTTGCGTCACTTTGGGCAAAGCTACTGCAACTAAGTACCATCCAACAGGCAAGTACTTGAAAGGCTGTAATAAATTTAGAGTATATATTTATATTTGTTGCATACCGGCCTGCTTTTATCGCCATGGCGCTGTTTTATCGGTTAACGGGTAGTATCAATTCTGAATGAAAACATATCTTGGTAAATGCCTACTAGCTGTCCCGTTCCAAAAGGGATATCGAGCGTATCTGAAGTAGACCGATCGACGAAGTTTTGGCCCAGGTGCTGAAAACGCACTGTAAATACCAGTGACGTTAATTTCTTTTCGCAAATGTCCTTGCCCGGTGGATTAAAAGGATCTCCATCGGGATCAAGCGCTTCATCAATAACATCTTGCGGCGAAATTACTAACCGGGTTGAGGTAGCACCTTCGGGCGCAACAATCAGCTTGTCTTCGAGCCAAATTTCATCGCCGGTATATTCAAATCCAATATCAGCAACGATAGCCTCTCCGGGTAGTACCGGGCTGAATGTAACGGTATAATCAGCAATACAAAAATCGTCTATTTTAGGTACAAAAACCGTGGTGTCAAGATTGGTTGAAATTGAATACTGGGTCTTGGCCGGTGTTTGAGCATCTTTGGTTACGGTATTTCCATTGGGCCCTTCTACCGATACCCGATACTTGGTGTTGGTGGTGATATCCATGGTAGCACGGAAATTATGCGTTGCCACACTGTCGAAATATACGGTTCTATTTTCCAGGGTTTCCGTAGCTCCCGTATTCAGGTTTTCGAGCGTTACTATGCCTTCAAAATTATCGGCCGAATCTTGTCCCACGGGCACATTTAAATTTTTCACCCGTATGTAATTTACATCCTTCGCAACATTTAACCCGCCATAAATTGAGTATTGGCCTTTGTTTTCATCCAGGGGCTCAAGGGTGTTATCACAACCCGGGAGAACTACCTGACTAATCGCAAATAACAATGTAACTATTAAAATCCTAGAGAAGTTTTTTTTGTAGAATATCATGGCTAATTAAAAGTGTAGCTAAAATTATCGTTGTAATATCCAACCAAATTCTTGGCTTCATCGGGTATACGAAGTGTATCCGTTTGGGTATCAAGCAAATAGTCGGGCCCAAGATGCCGATAACGTACCTCAACAACATTAGAAGTAACAAAGTCACAAATAGTCTCATCGGGTTCTATTTCAGGATCTAGCCTCCGATTAATTATTTCGGGCAAGCTATATGATAACCGTACCGTATTTTGTGCTTCGGTTTCTAATGCCTGCAGATTCTCTAACCAAAATTTTTGTCCGTTATATTCAAAACCAATATCAGCAAAAATAATCTCATCAGGCCGCACCGGACTGTATTCAATATTCACTTGTGAACCACATATTCGGTTCTCTGGCGTAAGTACCCTATCGGCAATTGCTGGTGTTTCCGCAGTAGCTGTTACCGTGCGTCCATCGGGTTTTTCGACAATCACTTCGTATACAGATTCTGGCTCAATATTCATAGTGGCCCGGTAGTTGAAGGTTTTTATACTATCGAAAACGACCGTTTTAAAATCGAGAATTTGAGTAGTATTGTCGGTAATATTGTTCAATCGCACTACAGCATCGAGACTGTCATCAGCAGTTCGTGTGATAGGTTCATTGAGATTCTTAACCCGAATGTAATTCTCCTCAGCATTTATATTGAGTCCGCCATAAATTGAATACAGCCCTTTATCTTCGTTCAGCGGATCAAAGGAAAGATCACAACTGCCAAGTGCTATTATGAGACATAGCAGAAGCAAATATTTAGAAACCGGAAATACTAGCTGGTTCAGTCGTTTCATGGTTAATACGCTAATCTTGATTAATTAATATTTGCCTGAACAGCCACATATGGCAGCAGCGATGTTTGGTTCACCCGCTGCAGCGTATTGGAATCGAAATAGAAAATATTATTGCGGTCATACAGGTTAATGGCGCCCACTTCAGCGTTTAACTCAAAGGCATCAGAAAGCTGGAATGAACGCTCTACGGAAACATCTAGCCTGTGATAGACCGGAAGCCGATCGCCAAACGGGCGGCTATAAAGCGTGCGGGCCGTGCCGGGAAACTCTAGCGGATCTTGTTCAGGAATACGCAGCCCCAAATCAAAACCGTATACGCGGGTATAAGGCTGACCTGAGCCAAATTCCCAGCTAAAGTTGGTCGTAAATTCGCCAATCTTGTAACTCAGCACGCTATTTAACTTATGGCGCTGGTCGTGACGGGGGTTGTAGCTAAAAAT